>JANMHY010000599.1:0-2128 GCA_031375525.1 Burkholderiales bacterium | reverse complement strand
GAGCGATTTGTGTGATGGCAGACGCTGACAGAGGAATGATCGAGCTAGCCGCAAGCGCAGCACCAGAAGTCGCCAAGTTCGGCGAAGGCAAACCAGTGCGCAAGATCATTGTCGTGCCGGGGCGTTTGGTCAACGTCGTGTTGGGCTGAGCCTCGTGCGCATCGTCGGCCACCGCTTAACTGGGCAGCGCATTGATGCCCAGGCCAACGCCGACGCCTTGCGCCGCGGCCTCGGCATCATTGATGCAGCCGCGGCGTTTGGCTGGGTGACGAGCACCGGACAGCGCAAGGGCGTGTACCGCTTCCGCACTTTCGAGGCGATGGAACGGCATCGTATCGATTCGCTCGCATTCGCAATGGCAGAGCGGTCTCGCGCGATCGCGGCCCAGAGCAGGTCATGATGCGTCGCAGCCTGATCGTCGCCATCGGAATAACCGCCCTCTCAGGCTGCGGCTTCCAGTTGCGCCAAACACCGCCGCTGCCGATGCGCTCGATCGCGCTCGTCGGCTTCGGCAAGACCTCGGCCCTGGCCGTGGCGCTGAAGCTGGAGTTGGAGCGCGCCGGCGTGGCGCTGCGCGACAACCCGGCGCAGGCCGAAGCCGTGTTCGACGCGCTCGGCGATGCACGCGAGAAGACCGTCGCCGCCTCCACCGCCGCCGGCCAGGTGCGCGAGGTGCAGTTGCGCGTGCGCCTGCGCTTTCGCGTCGCCACGCCGTCGGGCCAGTTGCTGCTGCCGGCGTCGGACCTCTTGCTGACACGCGACATGAGCTACAACGAAACGGCGGCGCTCGCCAAGCAGCAGGAGGAGTTGCTGCTCTACCGCGCGATGGAAGACGACATCGTGGCGCAGGTGCTGCGGCGACTGGCCTCGGTAAAACTCGGCGCATGAACCTGAAGCCCGATCAACTCGCCGCGCACCTCGCCAAGGGCGTCAGGCCGCTGTACACGGTGCACGGCGACGAGCCGCTCTTGGCGCAAGAGGCGGGTGACGCGATCCGCGCGGCGGCGCGCGCCGCGGGCTACAACGAGCGCAAGGTCTTCACCGTCGGCAACGCCGCGCATTTTGATTGGGCGGGTTTCATCGGCGCCTCGCAAGCGATGAGCCTGTTCGCCGAACGGCAATTGATCGAGCTGCGCATTCCCAACGGCAAGCCGGGCAAGGACGGCTCGGAGGCTTTGCAGCGCTGCTGCAACGGCCTCAGCGACGACGTGGTGACGCTGATCCATTTGCCCAAGCTCGATTGGCAGCAGATGAAGAGCGGCTGGTTCGGCGCGCTCGATGCGGCCGGCGTGATGATCAAGGTCGATGCCGTGGCGCGCAACGATCTGCCGGCGTGGATCGCGCGCAGACTGTCGGCGCAGGGCCAGCGCGTCGCCGACGGTGAAGAAGGCCAGCGCACGCTGGCGTTCTTCGCCGACCGCGTCGAGGGCAACCTGCTCGCAGCGCATCAGGAGTTGCAGAAGCTGGCGCTGCTGCATCCACAAGGCACCCTCGACTACGACCAGATCGAAGCCGCCGTGCTCAACGTCGCGCGCTTCGATGTCTTCAAGCTCGGCGAAGCGGTGCTGGCCGGCCAGGTCAACCGCGCGCTGCGCATGTTGGAAGGCCTGCAGGCCGAAGGCGAAGCCGCCGTGCTCGTGCACTGGACGCTGGCCGAAGACATCCGCTCACTCAAGCGCATCAAGGACGCGATGGCCGACGGCAAACCGCTGCCGCTGGCCCTCAAGGAGGCCCGCGCCTGGGGCGTCAAGGAGCGCCTGTTCGAACGCGTGCTGCCCGCCCTCGCCGATCACCAGCTCGCCCACCTGGTGCAGGCGGCGAGCGTGTGCGACGGCGTGATCAAGGGCTTGAAGCATCCGGACTGGCCGCTCGATCCATGGAGCGCGTTGAAGCGCCTGATGCTGCTGGTGATGCAGCAGGTGACGAGCGCGCCGGGCAGTCGGGCGGCAACGGCGCCCAAGCTGCAACTCGTGCTTCAGTAGCCGCGCGCGCGGTCAACGAGGTGGGCCAACTTGAGTGCGCGGGGCAGCGCACACAAGTTGGCCGCCCCGACGTGCGCGGCACATCGTTGGTCGGTCAGCGCCGCCCCAAGCGGCAGCACGGTGATAGGGGGGGGATGCCAGAACGC
>JANMHY010000513.1:0-3878 GCA_031375525.1 Burkholderiales bacterium | reverse complement strand
CAGCGCAAGGATGCGGCCGGCAAGGTCATTCCGGCCTGGCACATCCAGGAGGTCAGCGCCGAGCACAACGGCAAGCCGGTGATGACGGCGCAGTGGGGCCCGGCGGTGTCGAAGAACCCGTTCATGCAGTTCGTCGTCAAGGGCGCGAAGGCCGGCGACAAGATCAGCGTCACCTGGGTCGACAACAAGGGCGACAAGCGCAGCGACGAAGCCGTTGTGTCGTGAACCGTGACAGCATTGTGATGAAGACAACGCTGTTGTGCGCTGCGTTGCTGCTGTCGTTGACAGTGCAGGCGCAGACCAAGTCGGCGGCCGACGGCATCGCCGAGTACCGCAAGATGCTCGAAGACGGCAACCCGGCAGAGCTGTTCGAAGCCAAGGGCGAGGCCCTGTGGAAGCAAAAGCGCGGGCCGAAGAACGCGTCGCTCGAACAGTGCGACCTGGGCAAGGGGCCGGGCAAGATCAAGGGCGCTTTCGTTGAGCTGCCGCGCTACTTTGCCGAGAGCAACAAGGTGCAGGACCTGGAGTCGCGGCTGCTTTCGTGCATGGAAACGCTGCAGGGCTTCAACGCTTCCGAGATTGCCAAGACGCCGTTCGGCCGCGGCGAGCAGGCCAACATCGAGGGCCTGGTGGCGTGGATCGCCGCCGAGTCGCGCGGCCTGAAGTTCAACCTGCCGCAAGGACACGCTGAAGAGAAGAAGATGCTCGAACTCGGCAAGCGCGTCTTCTTCTACCGCGCCGGTCCGTACGATTTTTCCTGCGCGTCGTGCCATAGCGAGGCCGGCAAACGCATCCGCCTGCAAGACCTGCCTGACCTGACGAAGAACCCCGGCGACGGCATCGGCTTTGCGGCATGGCCCGCTTACCGCGTCAGCAGCGGCGACCTGTGGGGCATGCAGCGCCGGCTCAATGACTGCTATCGCCAGCAACGCTTTCCGTTCCCCGGCTACGGCTCCGACGTGACCGTGGCCCTGGGCGTTTACATGGGCGTGAACGCGCAAGGCGCGTCGTCGATCGCTCCGTCCATCAAGCGCTGAATGCAAGCCATGAACCTCAAGTACCTCTCTTTGAGCGCGGCTCTGTCGATGCTGTTGGTGCTCGCTGGCTGCGCCAGCGTCGCCCCGGCGCCCGACTACGACGCGCTGCTCGCTGACTTGATGAAGACATCGTTCCGCGATCAAGGCATTGCCACCGTCGATCGGCTGCAGCAAGACGCATCGAACGCCGAGTGCTCGAAGTCCGAAGGCAAGCCCTTGCCGGAGGTGCGCACCAAGGCCATCGAAGCGGCCAACCTCGCCACCGTGAAGCCGCCCGCCGACGGCAGCTTCATCGGCGACTGGAAGGAAGGCGAGAAGCTGGCGCAGAACGGCCGCGGCATGACGTGGAGCGATGCCTCTGCTGCCACCGCCGCCAATGGCGGCAACTGCTACAACTGCCACCAAATCAGCAAGGCCGAGATCTCCTACGGCACCATCGGCCCGAGCCTCTACAACTACGGCAAGCTGCGCGGCGTGGCCGACCCGGCGAACCCGGCATCGAAGGCGATCGTCGAGTACACGTGGGGCAAGCTCTACAACGCCAAGGCCTACAACGCCTGCTCCGGCATGCCGCGCTTCGGCCACGGCAAGATGCTCGACGAGACGCAGTTGAAGCATTTGATGGCGCTGCTGCTCGATCCGAAGTCGCCGGTCAACCAGTAGGTGCTGTGATGAAAACGATCCGACAAGTCATCCTCGGCGCGATGCTCTGGCTGGCTGCCACTGCAACCTTTGCGCAGGACCGCGTCGTCTATCACATCGACAACGCCACGGCTCAGGGGCTGAAAGGCCTGCGCAATCTGCGTAACCACCTCGACGTCGATCCGACAGCCAAGATCACCGTCGTGACGCATGCCGAAGGCGTCGACATGCTGATGGAAGGCGCCAAGGCGGCCAACGGCACGGAGTACGCGCCACTGGTGTCGGCGCTGAAGAGCCGCGGCGTGGCCTTCGAGATCTGCGAGATCACGCTGAAGAACCGCGACCTGAAGAAGGAGCAGTTCATCCAGGAGGCCACGTTCACGCCCTCGGGCGTCGTGCGCATCGCCAAGCTGCAGGCGCAGGGTTCGGCTTACATCAAGCCCTGAGGTTGGGTGTGACAGGTCGGCGCTCACGCATCGTGCGCTGGGCCGCTTGTGTTTTGCTGTTGTTCGCGGCAATCGCGAACGCCTCGCTGACGCAACTGCTGACCATCAAGGCGCGTCTGGTGATTCCCGGTCACGGCCCGTTGTCCACCGACCCGGCCACCGACCTGACCCTGACGCGCGACTACCTGATGCATCTGCGCAAGTCCATGGGCGACGCAGCGCGCGACCTTGAACCCTTTGACGAGGCCTATGCCAAGACCGACTGGTTGCGCTTCGAGCAGATGCCGTTGTTCAAGGCCGTCAACCGCATGAACGCCTACAACACGTACTTGCTGATGGAGCAGCAGGCGCCGCGCTGATGGGCAATGGCGTGCAGCGGCAGTACCGCCTCGCTGCCTAAAGCCGGCCGACGTCGGGTGCCGCGCTGCCGAGCCAGGCCCGCGTGTAAGCCTGGCGCGCCGAGGCCTCGGCCTTCGCGTCGCCCTTGCGTTTGTAGACCTCCACCAGGCCTGCCAGCGCCCAGCCATTGCCGCGCACGCGGCCGAGCGAGTCGCGCAGCGTCTTCTCGGCTGCAGCCAAATTGCCCTGCCGCAGGTAGACCGAGCCCAGCGACTGGCGGATCGGGTAGTACCAGTAGGGCGGCTCCATGTAGGCGAGCGCGTCTTCGAGCGCGATCGCCTCCTCGTAGGCCTTCGCCGCTGCGGGGAGGTCGCCCTGCGCGTCGGCGAGGCGCGCGCTCGCGACCAGGCGCGCGGTCTGCACGATCTCCTTGCCTGGCACGGCCCAGTCGACGTAGGGCTTGAAGTCGGCCTTCTGCTCTATCGCGGCGATGGCGTCGATCTCGCGCCGTGCGCCGGCCGCGTCCTTCTTCGCCGCGAAGGCGAGCGCGCGTGCGTAGTGCGCCAGCGCCGAGACCAGCACCTGCTCCTTCGGTGGCGCCTTCAAGGCGAGGATCGCCTCGGGCGCGCTGAACAGCGCGTGGGCCAGGTAGGGCGCGGCCTTGATGGGTTCCAGCACCGCGAACTGCGCGATCACCGTGTCGGACAGCGAGGCATCGAGTTTGCCCGCGGCGTCGATCGCGGTCGGGCCGTCGCCACCCATCTGCGCCGAGACCAGCACGAAGTGGATGTTGTGCGGGTAGTAGGCCGACTTGTACATCGGGTCCGAGGGCGTGGTGCTGAAGTACTGCTCGTCGACGGCCATCGCGCGCTTGTTGACTTCCAGCGACTCCTTGTACAGGCCGACGCGGTAGTAGATGTGGGCCGGCATGTGCACGATGTGGCCCGCACCCGGCATCAACGCGGCCAGCCGCCGCGCGTGTGGCAGTGCGCGTTCGGGCTTTGTCGACGCCTCGACCGTGTGGATGTAGAGGTGGGCCGCTCCCGGGTGATTTGGGTTGCGCGCGAGCACCTTCTCCAGCGCCGCGAGCAGCTCGGCAGCGCGGCCCTTGGGTTTCGCGCCCCCCGCCTCCCAGTAATCCCAGGCCTGCGTGTCCATCACGGACTCGGCGTAGAGCGTGAGGACCGTGTCGTCGCCCGGATACTTCGCGGCCACGGACTTCATCGCGTCGGCGAAGGCCGCGTCGAGCGCGGCGCGCTCGGCCTTCGGGTCCGCCGAGTAGCGCTTCTGCAGCGCCGCGATCAACGCACGATCCTTCGCCGGCGCGCCGGGCGCCAACTCGACGGCCTTGGCCAGCGCGGCCAGCGCCGGCGCAGCTGCCTCGGGCATCATCGGCGCGTTGATGTTCGGTCCG
>JANMHY010000844.1:0-8201 GCA_031375525.1 Burkholderiales bacterium | reverse complement strand
CTTGAAGCAGAAGTCGCCGGTCAGGCTCGAGCTTTCCCACGGCACCTGCGCGCGGCCGGTTTCGCGGGCCACGCCCAGGCGCACCTGCTTGAAGACGAGCTCGATCGGCAGGCCCGGCGACTGCATCATCGCCAGCAGGTGCTTGGTGTACAGGCTGTTGCGCTCGCCCGGGTTGTCGAGCGCCACGCCGCCGGGCGCGGTGGAGAAGGCCACCATCGAGCCCAGCGGCGCCTGCACTTGCGCCAGGCCCGGTGCAGCGATGCCGCGGAACTTCAAGCGCCGGCCGTCGGGGCCGACGATCTCGGCGCCGGAGAACGGGTTGTTGCGGCAGGCGTCGAGGATGAAGATGTTGATGCCCTGCTTGATCGCGCCCAGGCGGTCGAGCAACTCGTTCAGGTCGGCGCTCTTGGCCGGCATCTCTTCTTCGCCGCGGATTTCGGTGTCCACCGGCAGCAGGTAGTTGCGGCCTTTGACCTGCACGCCGTGGCCGGCGTAGAAGACCAGGCGCACCGCCGCGGAGCGCGCGGCTATCGAGAACTGGCGGAAGGTTTCGATCATGTCGCGCAGGCCGAGGTTCTCGCGCTGCATGACGTCGAAGCCGAGTGTGCGCAACTGCGCCGCCACCGCCTGCGAATCGTTGACCGGGTTCTTCAGCGGGCCGACGCGGTAGGCGCCGTTGCCGATGACCAGCGCCGCACGACGCTCGGGTTGCGCCTGCACGCCGGCCGTTGCCAGCACGCCGGCGATGCAAAGCTGCCGCCGCGTCGCGTTCATTGCGGCCACGCCGGCAGCGCATCGACCACTGCCACGCCTTCGACGATCGCGCTGGCGCCGAGCAGCGCCGTCACCGCGTCCACCTGCCACGCCGGCACGCGCACGTAGTAGTCGCCGAGTTGGCCCGGCCCCGAGGCGATGTTGGCTTGCGCATCGATCAACAGCATGCGGATGTCGGCTTCGGTGGCGTCGGGTCTGAAGTTGACTTTCACGAAGGCGCCTTGCTCGGCCACGTTGATCGGCGTTGTTGGGGTGCGGATCAGGCTCGTGTCTTCGCGCTCGCCGACCATCGACGTGATCACCACCGCCTGCAGCGCGATCACGGCCAGCGCACCGGCCAGCGCCGGTTTGAGCATCGGCTGCGGGACCATGCGCGACAGCCAGTCGCGCACACGTTCGACGAATGAAGTCGTCGCAGCCGGTGTGGCCTGCGCGCGCTCGCCGCGAATGCGCTGCATCGCGCGCTCCATGCCGACTTCGGCCGACACCGGCACCACTTCTTGCTGCGTCATCGTCTGCACCGAGCGCAACCAGTTCAGCTCGTTCGCAGCAAGAGGATGCTCACGCAGGTAGTGCTCGATCCAGGTGCGGTCGTCGGCATTCAGCGTGCCGTTGACGTAGAACGGCAGCAGTTCGTCGAAGCGGGATTTCATGCCGCGCCCTCCGCCACACCTTCGCGCGACAGCATCACGCGCAAACAGTGTTCGAGTTTCTTGCGCGCGTGGAACAGGCGCGTCTTCACCGTGTTCTCGGGGCAGGCCTGCACTTGCGCCACCTCGGCCAGCGCCATGCCCTGGTAGAAGACGAGGTGGATGCACTCGCGGTGCTCGTCCGAGAGGCGCTGCACGCAATGCAGCACGCCCTCCTTGCGCTGGCGCTCGGCGAGCGTGTCGAAGCCGTCATGCCCGTCGCCGGCGATCAGCTCGGCGAAGTCGTCGATGTCTTCGTGTTTTGAATCGGGCTTGCGCGAGCGCCAGGCCATCAGCACCTTGTTGCGGGCCACGCCGATCAGCCAGGTGCTGAACTGCGAATCGCCGCGAAAGCGCGTCGGCGCGCGCCAGACTTCATACAGAGTGTCAGCCACGATTTCCTCCGCTTGCGCTGCGTCGCCGAGCTGCTTGCTCACGTAGGCGTAGAGCCGGCGCGAGAAGGCGCGGTACAGCGCCTTGAACGCGGACTCGTCGCCTTGCGCAATGAGCGCGAGCTGACGCAGCACTTCGTCGTTGTCCATCGTGACGGGCGAACCAGGCGCAGAGCCACCCGGTGCAGTGAGAGGGAGCGCATGGTAGGTCGCCGTCACGGTGGGTCGTCAATACCTAACCAGACTAGAGCGCCGAGACTTCACCGCGGAACTGCACGCGCCGGTTCTCGGGCGCCAGCGGGTCGCGGCCGGGCAGCGTTTCGAACTTGCCCATGCCGATCGGGCGCAGGCGCGCCGCATCGATACTGTGCTGCGCGACCAGATAGCGCTTGACCGACAGCGCGCGGCGCATCGACAGGCGCGCGTTGTACTCCTCGCTGCCGAGCGCGTCGGTGTGGCCTTCGATGGCGACGAGCGCGTCGTCGGGCAGCAGCCGGATGCCCTCGGCCAGTGCGTCGAGCTGTGCCCTGGCGGCCGGCAGGATGTCGTGCGAGTCGAACGCAAACTGCACCGGCAGCGCCAGCGATTTGGGCTTACCCGCGGCGGCGGCCGCTTGCGCCGACGCCACTTTGGCCTCGGGCACACCGTCGTCGAGCAGGCGCAGCGAGCGGAACTTGATTTTTGGCGCAGCACCGAGGATCGCTGCCACCTCTGTCGGGTTCACGGCCTCACCCTGACGGTAGACCTTGACGTCGTCGCCTGCAAAGGCGGAGCCGGCAGCCAGCGCAAGCATGCAGGAAGCGAACAAGAGGCGGGGTGTCATGGGGGTCTCCGGGAGGGGTTGTGTCTGTGTTGCGGATCAGGCGCCGAGGGTTCAAAGAGTTTCAGTTCGATGTGCGCAGCAGCTCGGCAGCGCCACTCACGCGCTGCGTCAGGCGCGGCGAGCCGCTGTAACTCAGCCGGCCGCTGTCGCTGACCTGCGCATGCAGGCGAAGCCCGGCGTGCACCTGCGCTTCGCCGCTGCCGCGAACGTCAATCTGCGCCTCGTCGCTGCGCAGGCCGGCTGCGTCGTAGCGCGCGGCGTCGTCGACCCGCACCTGCTGCTGCTTGACCTGGCCGCGCTGCACCTGCAGCTCGCTCGATCCTTCGAGCTGCAGGTCAACCCGCTCAGCCGTGAGTTCGGCCACGCGCGCTCGGCTGCTGCCGGCCAGTTGCAGCGCCAGCGCGGGGGTGCGCAGTGCGCCGATCTGCACCTCGGCAGCGCCGTCGGCGCGCAGCAGGGCGAGCGTGCGCAAAGTAACGCGCAAGCGGATCGGCAATGCGGTTTGCATCGACCCGACAACGCCGATCACCAGCGTGCCGCTCTCGACACGCGTGCGCAGCAAGGGCAGCACGTGCGCTTCGGCCTCGATGGCGAGCGATTCGGCGCTGCCTTGCGTGATCAGCAGTTCGGCGGGTGCGTCGACCGCCACACGATCGAACGGCGCCACGGCGCGCTCTTCGAGCGTGGTGCGCCGCGCTGCGTCGGCGCCGACGGCGGGCGCCATCGCCGTCAGGCCCGCCGCGCCGAGCAGCGCCGCGGCCAGCGCGCCGCCGCAGGGCCAAAGCGTGTGTGTCATGGCAGCACGCTCTTGCCGCGCACCGGCGTCATTGCACGCACCAGGCAGGTGGCGTTGCGCGTTTCGGCCACGTACAGCGGTTGGCGGTTGCGGTCTTGCAATTGCAGCTTGGCGGTGCCGGACTCCAAGGCCATCGGCGCACTGACATGCTGCTCTTCGAGAATCAGCCGGCCCTCTTGCCAGCAGCGCAGCACATAACCACCCTGAGTGGCAGCCTCTCGTGGCGCCGTGTTCTTGGACGGGTCGGCAACGACGCCGGCCGCTGCCGCCCACGACAGCCCGGACAGCAGCGCTGCCAGGAAGGGCTTACTTGATGTCGACATGAAAGCTGTCCTCGGCAAAGCGGTTGCGAGTGGTCGCGGCGAAGGCGTTGCGGATCTGCTCGAGCGAGGTCAGCGCCAGCGGCGCGAAGTCGGTGCCGCTGACAGCCGGCGGCAGATCGGCCATCACGTCGCGCTCGGCGGCGTAGCAGGCCACCGTCTCGCGCACGCCCTTCGTGTTGGCGACGATCTGGAAGCGTTGCTGGCCCGGCAGCTCGAGCTTGCTCGAAGCGCTGACCAGTGCGTCCTTGGCAAAACGGTTCGGGAAGATGCGCTGGATGGCCGCGTTCTCGTCGCGCAGGTAGCAATAGACGTGAGCGTCGCGGCTGGTCTGCAACGCCAGTCGCACCGAAGCGCCGGGCGTGAACCGGGTGGCGCCGTTGGCCGATTCGAGCTTGAGCGACAGCGTCGCCGCGGCTGCGGTCTTCGGCGTTGCGGCTGCCGTTGCCGCCGGCGGCGCTTGCGACGTCACCGCTTCGACCTTGCCGAACATCGCGCGGTGGTCCGAGCGCAGGTAGTCGCGGAAGAACTCAATCGTCAGCTTGGGTTCGCGCGAGTGGCCGAGGGCCTCGCGGTAGCGCGAGATCGCTTCCTTGAAATCGTCGTTGACCAGGCCGTCGACCGGGCCGTTGTAAACGCGGCGGGCGCGCATCTGGCGCTGGTGGTACTCGATCAGCTCGGCCGGGTTGGCGGCCATGGCGTCGTACCAGTCGCGGATCTCGTTGGCGACCGCTTCGTCGCTGTCGTTGGCGCCGAGGCAAGTCCAGTAAGGCACACGCGCCAGCCGGCCGACGAGCTCGATCGCCGCCAGCTCGACCAGCGTTCGCAACGCCTGCGACTGGCCCTCCTGACGCGCCACGGAGACCGAAAAGCTGATGCCGAACTTCTTGATCGAGACGTCGCCATCGATGCCCTTGCCGTCCTTGATGACGATCACCGAGTTGCGCGATGAGACGCCCGAGACGACGGCCAGGTCGGCGGTGGACAGCATGCTCAGGTCCAGCCCGATCACCGTGGCCTGCGCGCTCTTGGCCGCGCCGATGTTGAGGTAAGGCTCGACCGAGAGGCCGCCGTCGATGTTCTTGCGCACGATGGCGTCGTCGAACTGCGAGATCGAGCCGCGCACGCCGAACGGCGGGATCACCGCGTACGGCTCGCGCTGTTGGGCCTGGAACAGAAAGCCGATCGTGTTGCCCGAATCCTTGCCGTAGGCGATGGGACGGATGGCACGGCTCCTCTTGGTCATGTCCGACAGCGCCGAGATCAGCATGTCCTTGGTGCCGGCGTTGACCTTCTTGGTCTCGTCCAGGATGTCCTCGACGATCACCGACACGTCGCGCACGCCGTAGTCGAGCAGCGTGTTGTCCATGCAGCGCAGGCCGTCGGCAAAGCTGGTGATCGACTTGTAGGGCGCTTGCGCCGGCCCTTGTTTGAGGGTCTGCGCCTGCTCGAGCACCTGGCGGCGCGTTTCGGTGGCCGACTGCATCGACGCGCAGCCGCCGAGGGCAAGGGCAAGGGCCAGCGCCAGCGGCAACAAAACAGGTTTCATCGCATCGACCTCGCGTGCTACTTGCACTTGTTGTTGACGTTGAAGATGTCGCCGATGACGACGACGTTGATATCCACCGGCGCGAAGCCGACACGCCGGTTGCCGACGACGTTGCCGATGTTGATGCTGCCGCAGTCCTTGGACTTCTCGTCGCCGTCCTTGGAGTTGCCCTTTTCGTTCTTCGCCGGCTGGCGCAGCGAGTTGGCACGTGCCTTCTCCTTGGCGATCTCGGCCAGGATGTCGGGGTCGAGATCCATCGGCTCGGCCGTGGCGGCGAGGGCGCTCGCGCCTTGCAGTGCGAGCCAGGCGCAGACCAGCGTGGCGGCGCAGCGTGATGACAGGGGCAGGTTCATGGCGTGTGCTCGCTGGGTGGGGAAATCAGACGCAAGGCACGGGCCTGGCGTCTGCTCTCGTGGTCGTTGGACAAAGAGGACCGCGGCGGCCTTGCGGCTGCCGCGGTCCGCCGGGAGCACTGGGGCTTACTCGATCACGCCGACCTTGATCGACTGCTCGTTGCGGGTGCCGTTGGTCTGCGACTGGCTGACGTTGGTGGCCGTGACGCGAGTCGAGTGGCTGCCGCCGACGTCTTTGTCGATCTTGCCGAGAATCATCTTCTGGCTGTTGCGCGTGCCGTTGGTCTGCGACTGGCGCAGGTTCGACGCCGTGACGCGGGCCGTGCCGCCGGCGAACAAGCCGCCGTCGACCACACCGGCTTGCATGTCCTGCTTGTTGCGCGTGCCGTTGGTCTGGCTCTGGCTGGCGTTGTTCAGGTTTACGGTCGCGCTGTCGGCGGCAAAGGCTGCGCCGGTGGCAGCGAGGGAAGCCAGAACGATGAGGGACTTGATTGCTTTCATGGAATTGCTCCGTAAGGAAGGATGGAAGGTTGGGAGAACTTGGCTTGCTGATTTGCTTCAGCCGACCTTCAGTTGCAGCGATCGCCGTCACGGTTCAAACAATGCACGCGATCCAGCCCCCTAACTACCGCACCTGGTAGTCGACCAACTCGAAGGTGGTGGCCTGGCGCAGCACGCCGCCCACGGTGACGCTGACTTCGTGCTTGACGATGCGTTTGGCCTCGCTGGCGTACCAGAGGCGGTGCTCTATGCTGACCACGCTGGCGCGCGCTGCGCCGCCGCGCATGGCCGCCGGGGCCGAGCCGCGAAGCACCACCTTCTGCGCGCGAAATCGTCCCGCCGGCACTTGCACGTCTTCGTCGCGCTCGACGCTCGCCCGCAGCGGCACGTTGACGTGTTCTACCTCGCGCGACCAATCGGCCGCGCGCAACTGCGGCGCCAACGCGCCCGCAGCCAACAGATAAGGCGCGAACTCGGGCGGCGCGATCGACCAATCGGGCAGGGCGTTGAAGGCTGGTGCGAGGGCGACATGCGTGGTGCGCAACTTGGCATCCGCAGTGGTGGTCCAGCTTTCGGTGATGCCGTCGGCGCCGGCCTTCTCGACCTTGGCGCTCACGAACACATCGCCAAGGCGGAACTGGTCGGAGATGCGGTAACGCCAGCGGTCGCCCTCGCGCGGCAGCGCATCACGCCGCGCCATCGGCGGCGTCGTTACCGGCGCAGCGCTGGCCATCACCGGAACGACACCGATGATCGCGCCCGGCACGAAAGCGAACTCGCCTTGCAGCGACGAACTCTCCCAGGGCACCTGCGCCTCGCCAGTGGCCCGCACGACATGTTCGCGCACGCGCTTGAACACATGCTCGACCGGCATGCCGGGCGTGAGCAATTGGCGCGCGAGGTGATGAGCGTACAGGCCGTTCGTGTCGTTCGGGCCGCCCAGGCCATCAGCCGCCAGCTTGCCGGGCGCGGTGGCGTACGCCAGCAGCGTGCCGACCGGCGCATCCATCGGCGCCAGGCCTTGGGCCGTGCTGCCGCCTTTGCCGGCGAACGGGTTGTTGCGGCAGGCGTCGAGGATGACGATGTTGACGCGGCTCCTGGCCGCCGACATGCGCGCCAGGATGAACGACAGGTCGATGCCGGCCAGTGCGATCTCGTCTTCGCTGCGGATCTCGGCGTCCACGGGGATCAGGTAGTTGCGGTCACGCAATTGCAGGCCGTGGCCAGCGTAGTAGAGCACCGCCACCGTGTTGTCGTTGAGGCGCTCGCCGAAGGTGCGCAAGGCGCCTTGCAGGCCGCGCCGGTCGAGGTTTTCGGCCAGCGTGACGTCGAAGCCGGCTTGCTTCAACGACGAGGCGACGAGTTGTGCGTCGTTCACTGGGTTGTCGAGCGGATCGACGCGGTAGGCAGCATTGCCGATGACCAGCGCCACGCGTTGCTCGGCGGCGAACGCGCTGCCGCACAGCAGCCAGAACATGAGACACAGCGCGATGCGCCTCATCATCGTGGCCCCTCCAGCAGCGACGCCAGCGCGGCTGGCGCCGGCATGCCGCCAAAGACGCGAAAGTCTTGCGCCGTGGCCGCGCCGTGGCACCACCAGGCGCTGCACGCCGAAGCGCTTTGCAGGATCTCGGCGGCCAGCAGTTCGTCGGCGCGCGGGGCAGGCCGCCACAGCGGCGGCGGCAACGCGGACAAGCAGTCTTCGAAATCGTCCAGTGTGTGTTCGTTGTCGAGGGTGAAGCGCATCGCTGCGACGACGCTCGTGAACCAGCGCCGCGCCGCGATCGCCTGCGCCAGCGCAGGCATCGGCTGGGCCACGGTGAGCGGAAAGCGGCGGCCGGCGCGGTCGGTGCTCGGCATCAGCAGGCCACCCCAGGCCAGCGCATCGACCACGCCGGGGCTGAGCCAGAAGCGGCGCACCGGCGCCAACGCGCCGTCGTCGGACATGCGGCGCGCGTGCGGCATGTCGTGCAGGCCGGCTTGCAGCCACGCATCCCAGCGCTC
>JANMHY010000438.1:0-1961 GCA_031375525.1 Burkholderiales bacterium | reverse complement strand
TGTCTGCAGCCATCACCAATCGAGCAAGAATTGGCCGAAGAAGGCAGCGAGTTCATCGTGCGCATCCAGCGGGAGTACGTTCGAAACGTACTGGTCGGGACGGACGACGACCATCGCGCCCTGCGCGCGGTCGATGCCGCGCAGATCGAAGATGTCGGGACCGTCTTTGAGGTCGGGGCGTTTTGCGCAATAGGCCTTCTCGTAGTCGATGAGCCCGAAGCACCCTTTGTGCGGCAGCAGAATGGACGGCAGCTCCTGCACCTCGAGGTCGCGGTGCCCCTGCTGGAAGACCGCGCGAACGTCGATGACGCTGACGATGTCGGCCCCCGTCGGGGTGAAGCGACGCAGCGGCGAATTCGGCGATTCCGCCAAGAAGGCGGCGAGTTCGCGCAGCCGCTTGCCGCTTGAATCCGCGAACGCGTAGAGGCGCCAGGCACCATCGGCTTCCTGCACATGGCCGATCACGGCATTGAGCAGCACGACGGCCGCGATGACGATCGCGTCCACCGGCCAGCCCCGCCCTTGAGCATCTGTGCCTTCGACGCCACGCGACCAGTGCCACGGCCACCGCCGCCAGCAGCAAGTAGATCAGCGGGTCCTGGAAGTGCGCCAGCACACGCCGCCAGGCGGGTGGCCGTGGAGCTGCACGCAGTTCATTGGCTCCGTTCTGCGCGAGCCGGCGCGCGGCTTCCTGCGCGCTCAGGCCGTTCTCGACATCCACATGAAGGGCCGCCGCCACCGCGTCGGCATCCATGACCGACGCGTCGCCGATTTCACCGAGGCTGCCAGCCGCCGCCGCCGTCATGCGAGCAATGCCCACGCATGGCGGGCGATCTGCTCGTCCTCCTGCGACGCGAGCACGAGCATGTCCACGCCATGGAGCACGGCGATCATCGCGGCCACCTGCTTGCGCACTGAAACGCAGAACATCTCAATGGCCAGACGTGCATCGCGGTTCGACGCAGCAGCTTCGTGTAGACGCCGTATGTCGCCGCTGACCCCCGATATGCCCAGCAGGCCGGAATGTTGATCGATCAATGCTTCGAGCCTGGCGGCGTCGAACTTCTTCTCGCGCATCAGGTACACGAGCACACCGGGGTCGAGATCGCCGCTGCGTGTGCCCGGAGGCTGCGAGAACGCTGGCGACACGGGTGATCACGTCCGGATGGTCAGCCGTGGAGACGCGCGAGCCCATCCACCGACCTTCATGCTGTCCAGCGCCAGTCCAGAATCTCCGGCATGTCGTCGCCATGCTCGCCGATGTAGCGCTTGTGGCGTTGCAGGGTCGCATCGAAGCGGGCGGTCTCCGCCTCGACCTGGCCCGCCAGCCGGGGGATGCGCCGGATCGCGTCCAGCGCCAATTGATAGCGGTCGACGTTGTTGAGCACCACCATGTCGAACGGCGTCGTCGTCGTGCCTTCTTCCTTGTAGCCGCGCACGTGGATGTTGTCGTGATTACGGCGCCGGTAGGTCAGCTTGTGAATGATCGCGGGGTAGCCGTGGAAGGCGAAGATCACCGGCTTGTCGTCGGTGAATAGCGCATCGAACTCGTGGTCCGCCAGGCCGTGGGGATGCTCTGACGGGGGCTGCAACACCATCAGGTCGACGACGTTGACGAAGCGGATGCGGATGTCGGGCACATACGCCCGCAGCAGCGTCACGGCGGCCAGCGCCTCCAGCGTCGGCACGTCGCCGGCGCAGGCCATCACGACGTCGGGGTCCCAAGCATCGTTGCTGGCCCATTCCCAGATGCCGGCGCCGGCCGCGCAGTGGCGCACGGCCGCGTCCATGTCCAGCCACTGCGGCGCCGGTTGCTTGCCGGCGATGATCAGGTTGACGTAGTTGCGGCTGCGCAGGCAGTGGTCGGCGACAGACAGCAGCGTGTTGGCGTCGGGCGGCAGGTAGATGCGCACCACGTCGGCCTTCTTGCTGGCCACGTGGTCGATGAAGCCAGGGTCCTG
>JANMHY010000838.1:0-2063 GCA_031375525.1 Burkholderiales bacterium | reverse complement strand
CCCCGCCGCCGCCGCCCCCGCCGCCACCCCCGCCGCCGCCGGCTGCACCGCCGCCCCCGCCGCCACCCCCGCCCCCACCGGTAGCAGAGAAGGTGACTTTCGCTGCGGACGCGTTCTTCGACACCGGCAAGTCGCTGTTGAAGCCCGAAGCCAAGGCGAAACTCGATGACCTGGTCGGTAAGACCTCGGGCATCAACCTCGAAGTCATCATCGCCGTCGGCCACACCGACAGCGACGGCTCCGATGCCTACAACCAGAAGTTGTCGGTGGCCCGCTCCGAAGCCGTCAAGTCCTACCTGACGAGCAAGGGCGTGGAACGCAACCGCGTCTACACCGAAGGCAAGGGCGAGAAGCAGCCTGTGGCCGACAACAAGACCAAGGAAGGCAAGTCGAAGAATCGACGTGTCGAGATCGAGGTCGTCGGTACCCGCACCAAGAAGTAATTCGGCGCCTCGTAATTTCGACGCTTCGCTGGATCAACAAACCCCGCCTCTGGCGGGGTTTGTCCTTTGTGGGCTTAGCATCCGCGAATGATCAACGCCGACCCGCA
Source organism: Burkholderiales bacterium (assembly GCA_031375525.1). Lineage (GTDB taxonomy): Bacteria > Pseudomonadota > Gammaproteobacteria > Burkholderiales > Burkholderiaceae_C > CADEEN01. The sequence goes on along the minus strand of JANMHY010000838.1, from coordinate 1,513 downwards.
AGAGCTTGCCAAATTCAGCGAACTCGCTCACCGATGGTGGGATCCGAACAGCGAGTTCAAGCCACTGCACCAGATCAACCCGCTGCGCCTGGAATGGATCGAGCGCGTGGTCGGCGGCTTTGCCGGCAAAGCGGTGCTCGATGTCGGATGTGGTGGCGGCATCCTGGCCGAAGCGGTGGCGCGGCGCGGCGCGGCGAAGGTGCTCGGCATCGACCTGGCGTTGAAGCCGCTGCGTGTGGCGCAACTGCACGCGATGGAAGCCGGTGCCGACAACATCGATTACCGCGAGGTGGCTGCGGAGGCGCTGGCCGAAGAACAGCCTGCTGCTTTCGATGTCGTGACCTGCATGGAAATGCTCGAACACGTGCCGGTGCCGGCCTCGGTGGTGCGCGCCTGTGCCAGCCTCGTCCGGCCGGGTGGCCATGTCTTCTTCTCGACGATCAACCGCAACGCCAAGTCTTTTCTGTTTGCCATCATCGGCGCCGAGCATGTATTGAAGCTGCTGCCCAAGGGCACGCACGAGTACGCCAAGTTCATCCGCCCGAGCGAGTTGTCGCAGGCCTGCCGCGATGCCGGTCTGGCGGTGATGCAAACACGTGGCATGGAATACAACCCGCTGACAGAGCGCTACTGGCTGAGCGACAACACCAGCGTGAACTACCTGTTTGCGTGCCAACGGCCCCTGTGAGTACGCAGCCCACACTCGTGCTGTTCGATCTCGACGGCACCTTGATCGACAGCGCGCCCGACCTCGCCGGCGCCGCCAACGCGATGCGTGTGTCGCGCGGTATGGAGGCCTTGTCCGTGGCGGCACTGCGTCCGATGGTGGGCGCTGGTGCGCGCGGCATGGTGCGCCTGGCGTTCGGCGTGCATCCGGGCGAGGCCGGCTACGAGGACTTGCGCAGCGAGTTCCTCGATCGCTACGAGCATGCATCGCTCGTCCACACTGCGGTGTTCGACAACGTGCATCCCGTCCTCGCCCGGCTCGATGCGCGAAGCCGGCCCTGGGGCATCGTCACCAACAAGGCCGAGCGCTTCACGCACCGCATCGTCGACGGGCTCGGTCTGAAACAGCGCGCCGCCGTGGTCGTGTGCGGCGACACCACGCCGCACAGCAAACCGCACCCGGCGCCCCTGCTCGAAGCGGCTCGGCGTGCCGGCGCGAATGCGGGCGATTGTGTGTACGTCGGCGACGACGCGCGCGACATCCAGGCCGGTCGCGCCGCTGGCATGGCCACGCTCGCGGCCGCCTGGGGCTACCTGGGCCAAGGCGAGCCGATCGAAGCCTGGGGGGCAGATGCCGTGCTGTCAGAACCCGCCGCGCTATTGCATTGGCTGGGCCTGGCCTAAACTACGGCTCTTGGGGCCGACTTGGTTTCGACGCGGGTTCGGATCCGACGCAGGGCATGCCGAGCACCAGTTCGCTCGTAAATCCACTGGAAACAAAGTAACTGCGAACGATCAAACGTACGCACTCGCCGCTTAAAACCGGTGAGCCTCTCAACGGCAGGCC
>JANMHY010000375.1:0-2626 GCA_031375525.1 Burkholderiales bacterium | reverse complement strand
TCGGCACCGGCAACCACTTCATCGAGGTCTGTCTCGATGAGCAGAAGTTCGTCTGGTTCATGCTGCACTCGGGCTCGCGCGGCGTGGGCAACTTCATCGGCACGATGTTCATCGAGCTGGCCAAGCAGGACGCGATGCGCAATCAAGCGAACTTGCCGGACCGTGACCTGGCCTACTTCGAAGAAGGCTCACGCTACTTCGGCGACTACGTGCGCGCGGTCGGCTGGGCGCAGAAGTTTGCTGCCATCAACCGCGAGGTGATGATGAAGCGCGTGATCGAGGCCGCGAAGACGGTGATCCACAAGAACTTCCAGAGCCACGTCGAAGCGGTGAACTGCCACCACAACTACGTGCAGAAGGAGCATCACTTCGGCGAAGACGTGTACGTGACGCGCAAGGGCGCGGTCAGCGCGAAGGCCGGGCAGCTCGGCATCATCCCCGGCAGCATGGGCGCGCGCAGCTACATCGTGCGCGGCAAAGGCAACGCCGAGTCGTTCGAGTCCTGCTCGCACGGCGCCGGCCGCGTGATGAGCCGCGGCGAAGCCAAGCGCCGCTTCACGCTGGCCGACAACCGCGCTGCGACGGAAGGCGTCGAATGCCGCAAGGACAAGGACGTGATCGACGAAACGCCCGCGGCCTACAAGGACATCGAAGCGGTGATGGCAGCGCAGCGCGACCTTGTGGACGTGGTGCACATGTTGAAGCAGGTGGTGTGTGTGAAGGGGTGAGCCAGTAGTCCTTGAAGGGGCGTTCGCCGTGTGGCGAGCGCCCCTTCCTTCTGCTCGGGCGATTCACAATCTCCAGATGCGCACATCGGATCACGGGGAAACAGATGACATGGCACCTTGAGGAGACGCGCCAGCACATCAACCGGCTGTTTGGTCGTGAGCAGCTGGAGCTGGCAAAGCCTTGCATCCGATCTGTCGTTGATCGGCAAATGTACGCACGGATCCACTATCAAGACGCGCATGCCAAGATTGATGCGTACGTCTCGGCAGAACTGCAAGAGCTGTCACTCCTCGACGTGACTTTTGGCGACGGCGAAGCGTGGGGCGAATTCAATGTGTTCATCCGCACCGTGGCAGCTCACCTCACAGCATGCGTTCAGAGCGTGCACGCCGTCCCGGACATTCTGTCGCATGTCCTTTACTTCTCCCTGGGACTGAATCGCACCTCAACGGCACTCCGATCTCGCGACGTCAACGTTGCAACTGTCCTGAAGCTCCTGAAGACTGACTCGTTGTTCTCGGGACTGCATGGCCTCCTTGAGGGACTCGTACTTGGGGGCTCGTTCAAGCACCTTGCAGCGTTGGCAAATCAGGCGAAGCACCGCAGCATTGTCTTTCCAACATTGAGCGAAGACTGGACAGGAGAGCGAGAGGAGCGTCATGCGGTGGTCTTTCCCTCCTTTGCGTATGAGGGAGTTGTTTACCCACAGGTAGCAGTTCGGGACTTGCTAGAGCCAGAGTACGAACGCAGTTCAAGGGCGGTCGTGGAGACCGGACAAGTCCTCAACGCACTGCTGCGGCGGCGCATGCCATAGAGCTTGCGCGAAGCTCACCGCCCCTTCGCACTCACCAACATCCCCCGCGCCGCCGCCCATGCCCCCACATCCTCCCTGCGTATCGCCGCCGCCATGAGCCCCGGGAACGCATCGGGCGTGCACGCGAACGACGGCACGCCGAGTGCCGCGAGCTTGGCGGCCAGGGCGTGGTCGTAGGCCGGCGCGCCTTCGTCGCTGAGCGCGAGCAGGGTGATGAACTGGACGCCGCTTTCGGTCAGCTCCAGCGCGCGCTTCAACAGTTGCGCTTCGACGCCGCCTTCGTAGAGGTCGGAGATCAGCACGAAGATGGTGTTGCGCGGCTCGCGGATCAGGCTTTGGCAGTAGCCGACGGCGCCGTTGATGTCGGTGCCGCCGCCGAGTTGCACGCCGCTGTCGACTCCTCGCCTTGGAATTACCGCTGGGTAATTTTCAGTTGACTTGCCGGCCTTCGCCAGCAAGAATTACCGATAGGTAACTTTCAGAGACTGACATGCCATCAAGGGCTTCCGACTTACCGCTCGGTAATCGAGCCGCTTCCTCGCCTGTCATCCGCTCTTCGTCAGAGTTGGGCGCCATCGTCCGCGAGCAGCGCAAGCGCCTGGCGCTGAAGCAGCTCGACATCGCCGGGCTCGGCAACACGGGCAACCGCTTCATCGTCGATCTCGAGAACGGCAAGCCGACCCTGCAGCTGCAGAAGGTGCTCGACATCATGGACTTGCTCGGGCTGGAACTCGTTGTGCGACCCAAAGCTGGGCGGGCGCTGTGACAGCCCGAACCGATCGCCTCGACGTCTACTTCGGCGCCGAACTCGCCGGCACGATCCACGATGCCTCGCCCATCGCGTTCGAGTACGCCCCGACATGGCTCGCTCGCGCCGAGCCCATGGCCATTGCCGCCATTGCACTGCAGCCGGGGCGCAACGACTCAGGGGCCGTACATGCTTTCTTCGAGAACCTGCTGCCCGAAGGCGAGCTGCGCGACTACCTGGCAGAGCAGAGAAAGGCGTCGACCCTTTTTTCCCTGCTGCTCGAAGTGGCGGGCGACACCGCCGGCGGCTTCGTCATCGTGCCGGGCGGGCAGACG
>JANMHY010000311.1:0-3866 GCA_031375525.1 Burkholderiales bacterium | reverse complement strand
AGGTACAGCAGGATTGCGTTGCTGTCGAACACCGTCGTTGCGTCGTCCACGATCACCGGCAGCTTGGCGTTCGGGTTCAGGGCAGTGAAGGCGGCCGCATGCTGCTCGCCCTTGCGCGTTTCCACCGGGATGGCGTCGTAGGGCAGCGCGGCCTCTTCGAGGAAGAGCGCGACCTTCATCGAAGAGTCCGCCCTGCCCTACGAGGCCATCCCGGTGGACACGCGCAAAGGCGAGCAGCATGCGGCTGCGTTCACGGCGTTGAACCCAAACGCCAAGGTGCCGGTGATCGTGGACGGCGCGACGACCGTGTTCGACAGCAACGCGATCCTGTTGTACCTGGCGGAGAAGAGCGGCCAGTTCCTGCCGGCGCCGCAAGACCGCGGGCCGATGCTGTCGTGGCTGATGTTCATCGCCTCGGGCATCGGGCCCTTCACCGGCCAGTGCGTGCACTTCAAGCACTACGCGCCCGAGCAGATCGCCTATGCCGTCAACCGCTATGACTTCGAAGCCTGGCGGCACTGGAGGATTCTCGACGCGCATCTCGCCAACAAGCCGTGGATGGTCAGCGACAGCTACACGCTGCTCGACATGGCGCTGTGGGGCTGGGCCCGCGCGGTGCCGTTTGCGCTCGGCGACAAAGCATGGGAGCAACTGCCGAACGTCAAGCGCGTGTTCGACGCCGTCAACGCGCGCCCCGCAGCGCAGCGCGCCGCCGCGCTGAAGGACCGGCATGCGTTCAAGACCGAAATGGACGACGAGGCCAAGCGCGCGATGTTCCCGCAGAACGAGCGGCTGAAGGTCTGACGCGCCCGGGCTGAACGAGCCGGCGATGGCCCGATCGATCCCGCTGACCCGCCGCGAGTGGCTCGCCGCCGGCATGGCGTCGGCGGCGACGACGGGCACGCGGGCCAACGACAAGCCGCGCTTCGCCGTCGCGCTGGGCAGCGGCTCGGCGCATGGCCTGGCGCATGTGGGCGTGATCCGCGCCTGCGAGCAGTTGGGTCTGGTGCCTGATCTCATCACCGGCAGCAGCGTCGGCGCGGCGGTGGGTGCGCTGTGGGCCGGCGGCTTGTCGGCGGCGCGCATCGAGCGTATCGCCAGCACCATGGACTGGTCGAGCGCCGGCTCGTGGACACTGCCCTGGCGCGGCCTGCGCCGCAACGACGGGCTGCAGCAGGCCATCGGCCGCGCGCTCGATGGCCGCGCCATCGAAGCGCTGCCGATGGCCTTCGTCGCCGCTGCGACGCGGCTGGACACCGGCCAGGGCGTGGCGCTCGACCGCGGCCCGGCCGACAGCGCCGTGGCCGCGTCGAGCGCGGTGCCGGTGCTGTTCGTGCCGGTGCGCCGCGACGGCGTGGACCTGGTCGACGGCAGCCTGTCGGCGCCGCTGCCGGTGGACATCGCGCGCCAGCGTGGCGCGCAGGTGGTGCTGGCGGTGGACGTGGCCTACCGGCCGAGCGAAGCGCCGGCGCGCGACATCGCCGACGTGGCCTTTCAGTCGATGCACATCCTGATCAACGCGCTGGCCGCCGAACAAGCGGCGCGCGCCGACGTGGTGCTGCGCCTGAACCTGCACCAGCTCGCCATGGGCGCCGACCCGGCTGCGCTGGCCGCGGCCGGCGAGCGCGCGCTGCACGAGGCCTGGCCGCGCCTGCGCGCCAAGCTCGGGCGCTGACCGCGCGCGATACTTCGGCGCATGACGATGGCCTCTCACGAGCACGACCTCTCGCCGTTCAAGCACTCGCATCATTTCGATGACGATGCCAACGCCGCCACGCGCACGCGCGCGCTGTGGTGGGTGACCTGGATCACGCTGGCGACGATGGTGCTCGAACTCGTGGCCGGCTACTGGGCCGGCTCGCTGGCGTTGGTGGCCGATGGCTGGCACATGGGCACGCATGCGCTGGCGCTCGGCGGCGCGGCGCTGGCCGCTGCCGCTGCGAAGCGCGCGCATGGCTCAACGAAGTTCACTTTCGGCGGCTGGAAGATCGAGGTGCTCTCGGCCTACACGAGCGGTTTGCTGTTGCTCGCGGTGGGTGTGTGGATCGGCATCGACGCGATCCGTGCGCTGACTGTCACGCGCACCGTGGCGTATGGCGAGGCGATGGTGGTGGCCACGATCGGCCTGGCGGTGAACCTGGTGTGCGCGCTGATCCTGGCGCGTGCGGGAGGGCAGGGTCACGCACACGATCACGGTCATGCGCACGATCACGATCATCGCCACCAAGACCACAACTTCGCCGCGGCCTACCTCCACGTGGTGGCCGATGCGTTCACGTCGGTGCTCGCCATCGTTGCGCTGGCCGGCGGGCTGTGGTGGGGCGTGGCCTGGCTCGACCCGGCGGTGGCGCTGATCGGTGCGGTGGTGATCGGCCGCTGGGCCATCGGCGTGTTGCGCAACTCGGCCAAGGCGCTGGTCGATGCGAGCGCGCCGCCGAGCCTGGCCGCGCAGATCCGCGCGTTGATCGAGGGCGACGGCGACGCCAAGCTCGCCGATCTGCATGTCTGGCAGGTCGGGCCCGATGCCTATGCCGCAGCGCTGTCGGTGGTGGCCGACCAGCCGCAACCGTGCGATCACTACAGCGCGCGCTTGAAGGCTGTGCGCCGCCTGCGCCACGCCACGATCGAGGTGCACCGCTGCACGGCCGCGGCCTGACCTACCATGCGCGCTCCAACGACCGGAGCCGCTCATGACCGACACGCTTGCCGCCCTCACCAACCACCAGGTGCGCCTGGCCGCACGCCCTGAGGGCTTGCCCAAAGCCAGCGACTGGCAGCACACCAGCGAGCCGGTGGCCGAGCCCACCGACGGCGGCGTGCTCGTCAAGACGCTGATGATCTCGCTCGACCCTGCGATGCGCGGCTGGATGAACGAAGGCAAGAGCTACATCCCGCCGGTGGGCATCGGCGAGGTGATGCGCGCCGGCGGCATCGGCGTGGTCGTGGCATCGAAGGCCCCGGCGTTCAAGGCCGGCGATTTCGTCAGCGTCGGCACCGGCGTGCAGGAGTACGCGCTGTTCGCGGCCGATCAGTTGAAGCGATCGGGCATGTTCAAGATCGACATGCGCATGGGCACGCTGTCGCAATGGATGAACGTGCTCGGCATGCCCGGCATGACCGGCTACTTCGGCTTGATGGACGTGGGCCAGCCGAAAGCCGGCGAGACGGTCGTCGTCTCCGGCGCGGCCGGCGCGGTGGGGCAAACGGTCGGCCAGGTGGCCAAGATCAAAGGCTGCCGCGTCGTCGGCATCGCCGGCGGTGCGGCCAAGTGCAAGTGGGTGGTCGATGAACTCGGCTTCGATGCCTGCATCGACTACAAGGCCGGGTCTGTGAAAGATGGACTCAAGGATCACTGCCCGAGCGGTATCGATGTTTACTTCGACAACGTCGGCGGCGAGATCCTCGACACGGTGCTGACGCGCATCAACCGCAAGGCCCGCATCATCATCTGCGGCGCGATCAGCCAGTACAACAACACGACGGCGGTGCAGGGGCCGAAGAACTATCTGTCGCTGCTCGTCAACCGCGCGCGCATGGAAGGCATCGTCGTCTTCGACTACGCCGAGCGCTATCCCGTGGCGGTCGCCGAGATGGCGGGCTACCTCAAAGACGGGCGCATGAAGAGCCGCGAGGACATCGCCCTCGGCGGCGTCAAGGCCTTCCCCGAGACGCTGAACAAGCTGTTTTCGGGCGAGAACTTCGGCAAGCTGGTGTTGAAGGTGGCGGACGCCTGAGAGGGTGAGGGTCTTTCAATCATGCCCGCTCATCACGCCACAAGCCGCCCGCTCGTCGTTGCAAATGCTCGCCATAGCCCGAGCTATGGCTGTGCTTTGCGCCTAGATCGGACGCCTTCTGGCGCGCTGCTC
>JANMHY010000285.1:0-6437 GCA_031375525.1 Burkholderiales bacterium | reverse complement strand
TCTCCGACGGCGCGCCCACCCGCATCGCCCGACCCCACTAAACCGAGCCCCGCCTCGTGTAGAACCACAGCGAGCGCAGGCGGTGCAGCCCGGCGACGAACGTCTGCTGCAACTTGACGAGCAGATACCAAGGCCAGAACTGGCCGCCGTGGGTGTGGCCGGAGAGCTGCACGTCGAAGCCGGCGTCGGCTGCGGCATCGGCGCTGCGCGGCTGGTGGGCGAGCAGCACGCGCAGGCCGGCGCCGCGCGGCGCACCGGCGATGGCCGCGCGCGGGTCGCTGCGGTGCGTGGCGATGAAGTGGCGCGCGCTGAAGTCGGCCACGCCGGCCAGCACCAGTTGCGCGCCGCCATGGTCGAGCACGACATGCTCGTCGACGAGAACGCGCAGGCCGAGTGTGCGCAGCAGCGCGATCCACTCGACGGCACCGCTGTAGTACTCGTGGTTGCCGGTGACGAAGTAGCTGCCGTGGCGCGAGCGCAGATCGGCCAGGCAGGCCACGTCGTGCGCCAGGTCCTGCACGCGGCCATCGACCAGATCACCGGTGATGGCCACGGCGTCGGCGTCGAGCGTGTTGATGCGATCGACGATGGCGCGCACGTAAGGGCCCTTGACCGTGGGGCCGACGTGCAGGTCGCTGATCTGCACAATCGTGAAGCCGTGCAGCGCCGCGGGCAGGCCGTCGATCGGCACCTCGACCTCGCGCACGCTCGCCGTGCGGCGTGCGCTGAACAAGCCGAGCGCCACGGCCGCCAAAGCCAGCAGCGGCACCGCGATCGCGGAGGGCGCGGCCAGCGGCGGCAGATCGAACGGCAGCGCAGCGAGCAGCAGCGCATCGCGCAGCAGCGTCAGCACGAACAGCATCGAGAACAGGCCGAGCGCCATCATGCCGGCCCAGGTCCAGCGGTCAGCGGCATCACGCTGCTTGGCTCGGCGGCCGAAGAAGGCCAGCGGGATCAGCACCGCCGACGCCGCCAGCAGCACGGCGAACAAAGCACCTGCGGCCGTGCCCGGCAACTGCGGCACGATGCGCCAGCCGATGTACAGATGAAGCAGAACCAACAGCCCGATCGCGCTCATCGCCCCTACATGGCGACGCGCGCGCCGCGTTCAAGCGTGGCCGTCAGTCACTCGACGACTTTCACCGGCCGCCCCGCGGCGATGGTGCCGCTGCCGTAAACGCCGTTGAGCAGCTTCAACTGGCGCTCGGCCTGCGCGCCGAGCGGCGAGCGCCGCGCCAGTTCGGCGAAGCCACCGGCCGGCATGCTCGCGGTGCGCAGCGTCCACGGCTTGGCCGCGGCGCGGTCGCTCGCCGCGAAGGCACGGAACGACGCCGTGGCCTCGCGCAACGCCGCCCGGTTGCGCTGCAAGGCCGCCGCATCGCGGCCGGCATGCAGGAACGCAAAGGTGCGCCCGCCGGGGCCGTTGACCAGCGTCACCTCGAGCGGCTGCGTCTGGTTTTGCGCGGCGGCGCGCTGGCCAACGAAGTAGGTGGCTTCGAAACCGCCGATGGCGTTGCGCTCGCTGCGGCCCTGGCTGGCCTTGAAGCCGTTACGCAGAATTTCGTCATGCGTCTTGCCGGCGTTGGGCGGGATCAGCTTCATCACCACCGCTGCATCGCCTTGCGGGTTGATGATGTCGAGCTCGTCGGCGTTGTTGTCGAAGCTCCAACCCGCGGGCGCTGTCAGCGCCAGGCCGAGCGGCTCGTGGAAAAAGTTCTGCCCGCGCACGACGCCTTGCTCGCGGCCGTCGCCGTAGGTGATGCCTTCGATGGCCTGGTAGTAGCGTGCTCGCGCATCGTCCACGTAGGAGCCCTTGTCCTGGTAGCTGGCGGCAATGCTGGTGATCTGCTGCAGGCGCTGGTCGTTGGTCGGGTGCGAGGCCAGCCAGTTGCCGCCTTCAGGCACCTTCTTGCCGGCAGCGCGCGCGTTGTCGGCCGCAAAGCGCTCCTGGTCTTTCAACACGCCGATCACATCGACCATGTTCTTCGGGTTGTAGCCGACGCGCGCCAGGTACTCGGCGCCGAGCTTGTCGGCCTGCAGCTCCTGCTCGCGGCTGTACGACGCGATGCTGCCGGCGGCAATGCCGGTCGAGACTTGGTTGGCGGCCTGCGCCGCACCTTGAACACCTGTGACAGCTTCGACCAGCACGCCGAGCACCGTGGCCGCCATCACACCGGCGCCGGCGCGCTGCTGCTTGGTGGCGCGCTGCGCGCCGTGGCGCGCGGTGACATGGCCGATCTCGTGGCCAATCACACCGGCCAGATCGGCCTCGCTGTCCATGTAGGCCATGATGCCTCGCGTCACGTACACGTAGCCGCCGGGCAATGCGAAGGCATTGACGTCCGGGCTGTCGAGCACGGTGAAGGTCCACGTCAGGTTGGCGCGGTGCGATTGTTTTGCCAGGCGCTGTCCGAGGTCATTGACGTAGGCCTGCAGCTTCGGGTTGGCCAGCGGCCCGCCGAACTCCTTCATCACCTCCTCGTGCGCCTTCTTGCCTTCGGCAACCTCGCTGGCCTCGTCCATCACGCTGCGCTCGGTCTTGCCGCTAACGGGGTTGAGGACGTTGGTGCCGCAGGCAGCCAAGATCGCCGACGCAACGATGGCTGTGATCAGGCGTTTCATCATGCTCTTGCAATCCATGGTTGTGCGACCCGCTAGCATAGTGACGATGCAAGCCATCATGAGCAACGACGAACCATTTCCTCTTTGCTTGCTCTTGCGCCATGGCGCTGCTCTAGAACAACTGGATGGAAAAAATGGCTACCCACTTAGCTCCGCAGCAACTGGGAGCTGACGGTTGCGATGCTGACCCGGTTCGTTGTCTCTGATGTGGCAATAGGTCACCGGCGCGGAGACTGCGGCTTGCTGCATCAGGCGGTAGAACAGCATTCCTCTGGATCGCGAGCTGCGTCGATTGAACCTGAACACGAACTCATCGAGGTAGTAGTCCACGTGCCTGGGATCGACCGCGCCGTGGTGGGTGCCAAGCAGCCAGCGCTTCAACAGCGAGGCGATTCGGTGAACACCCGGCAGCGAGGCGTGCGCCGGCTGCGACGAACCTAGTTGAACCCGCGGATCGTGATCCATGCCGTCGCGCGCGAGCTGTTTGTAGATCGCCGAGCCGTCCGTTCTCACCATCGCAATGGGCTCGATGTTGTCGTGGATGAACGGCTCCAGCGTCTCGATCGTGGGCTTGTCGATTCTGCGCACTCGAATGCGTCCAAACCCCTTCGGTTCAAGAACCTCCACCGCGATGACCACCGGCACCAGGTGATCCGTGTTGTGCGCCTTGGAAGAGCGCATCTTGCGCGCCTTGTCCGTTCTACGACGCAAGGCCAGGAAGGATTCATCGACCTCCACGGTGCCAGTCAACAGGTCACGATCAGGCCGAACCATGGCGCGCCTGAACCGGTGCAGCATCGCCCACGCAGTCTCGTAGCTGGTCAGCCCCAGGACGCGTTGCAATCCCAGGGCGCTGATACCCTGCTTCTGGCTGGTGATGTACCAAGCGGCGGCGAACCAGACGCGAAGCGGTGTGCGCGTCTTGTCGAAGATCGTTCCTGCGGTGACGCTGCATTGGTATCGGCAAGCGCGGCAGCCCAGTCGCCCCCGAGACGTGCGACCGGGCTCGTCTGCCACACCACACGCGGGGCAGATGAATCCACTTGGCCACCTGAGCTGCGCCAAATACGCGGCGCACGCCTCTTCGCTGGCGAACCAGTCCTCGAATTCGCTCCACGTCGCGGGGTAGTCCTTACCGGCGGTCGGTCTTTCGCTGCTCACAGGGCGATTGTGGGCGCTGCGGAGCTAAGTGGATAGCCCTTATGGAAAAACAGTTGTCCCTGCCTCTGACAGCACAACTCAAGCTGGCTCGCAAGCGCTCGGACGATGCGTTTCGCGTCCTGCACGGCGACGCCCTCGACCTCTTCGATCAGATGCCCGCAGACTCGATTGACCTGGTGATCACGAGTCCACCTTATTGGGGCCATCGCGACTATGGCTTGGACCACAACTGGGAGCTGTTCAACAACATTCCCAAGGTGCGCAAGGTGGGCGCAATCACTCCGGGCTATGACTGGTACCGAGGCGAAGGTGGGCTGCTGGGCCTGGAACCCTACCCAGAGTGGTATGTCTCCCACCTCGCGGAGATTCTGGACAAAGCTGCTCACTGCCTGAAGGCGCGCGGCAGCCTGTGGATCAATCTGGGAGATATCTACTTCGCTCGGTGGTCAAGCATTCGCGAGCAAGGCCGCCAAGGGCTGGGAACCGAGAAGCGCCGCAGGGGAAGACCCCGCTCGGCGGCATTCGACAGGAGAAGCAGCTCTTGTTGATTCCTGCGCGCTTTGCGATCGAGATGCAAAGCCGAGGCTGGATACTGCGCAACGACATGATCTGGCACAAGCCCAACGCTGTGCCTCGTCCCGAAGGGGATCGTTTGCGAAACACGCATGAGCACTTCTTCCACTTCGTGAAGAAGCCAAAGCAAGGGCGCGCCAAGTACCACTATGAGTTGGAGCATGCGGAACCACGTGGAAATGATGTTGTTGTGGTCAACGTGGCGCCAGGCGAAGGCGGCCACTCGGCCACTTTTCCTTTTGACTTGATAGAACCGCGCATCCGGACTCATCGCCGCCCGGAGGCACGGTGCTGGACCCGTTCTGCGGCACGGGGCGCTCGCTCGAAGTCGCGTCGGCCTTGGGGCGCGATGTCATCGGCTTCGACGCACAAGGCAAGTTTGTGGAAATTTCTGCGAGCAAGGCTCATGGCGGAGAGTAGCCCCGGCAACTTCGTCAGCGAGTGGTTCGGGCGGCGCATCGATCCCACCGTTCGGATTTCGCCGCCTGACTTTGAACAAAGTTCAAAGCCCTCCAGCCGCCAGCAGAAATAGCTTCCAACCAACTGCTTGCAAAGTCCGCATCCGAAGATGACGGCCAAGAGATGCACTGAGGGCGTGCCGAAGGCTCCCATCCACGGGACCAAATTCACGCCGACCCTCGCGCATCGCACCGAGCGGCCGAACTGCACCGCCTTGGCGTGACTCATTGGCGCATCCCCCTGCGCCGCAGCCCCCACATTGCGAACGAGCGCCGGCTGAACCGCTGGCACAGAAGTCGCAACACACGGGCAAGTGAGGTGGATCATGCGCTGGTGGTGGATGGTGTTGATAGCGGCGTGCATGCACGCCAACGCGGCCGAAAGCATCGAACAGGTGCTCGAGCGCTCGCAAATGATGCGCATCGCGCAGCGGCCCACGGCCGACGCGAACAGTGCCGACGCGCAGCGTGTGCGCCACAGCCTGCAACGCCTGACCGCGCTCGCCGGCGCCGACGCACCGCCTGTCGAACTGGTGCTGGTGGGTGGCGATCTCTTTGCCGAAGCGTTGCTCGACCGCGCCGGCATTGCCGTCAGCCAGGCGGTCGGCGATCTGCCCGAAGGTGAGCGGCTGCTGCTGCTGGCGCATGAGCTCGGCCACGTGCGGCTGGCGCATGCACGCGCGCTGAAGGCGCTGTACCGCACGCACATCCCGGGCGAGGTGCGGCCCGAGACCACCGACAGCGTCAGCGCGGCGCTGGGCCGCGAAGCGCACACGCTGTCGCACCGCCACGAACACGAAGCCGATGCCTATGGCTATGCACTGGTGCGCAGCTTGGGCTTCGGCATCGACAACGCGTTTGCGCTGCTGACGCGCCAGGGCATGCAGCACGACAGCGCCACGCATCCGGGCACGCGCCGGCGCTTGGCACAATTGCGCGTGCTCGAAGAGTCGCTCGCACAGCAGCGGGCACTGGCTCAGGCACAAAACCCGGCCAACGCGCACGCACTCGCCGTGGCCTGGGCGCTGCGCTGACGGCGCTGCCGTCAGCGTTGCAACGTCAATGCGCCGTGGCGGGCCGCGGCGGTGTCGCCGCGCCCAGCGCCTGCAACTCGCTGCCCGGCGCTGCGGCTTCAGCGGGCGGCGCCGCACCCGCGCCGCACTCGCAGCACAGCTCGAAGCCGATGCGCGTCACACCGTCACCCGATTCGGCCAGCGTGCGCCCGCCGTGCATGCGCGCCACGGCGGCGACGATCGCCAGGCCGAGGCCGTGGTGCTGTTGGCAAGCGCTGCGGGCGCGGTCGGCGCGGAAGAAGCGGTCGAACAGGCGCGGCAGCAGTTGCGGCTCGATCGGCGCGCCGCGGTTCTCGACGACGATGCGCGCGCTGTCCTTGCCCGCTTGCGGCTCGATGCGCACCTGCACCGTCGAGCCCTTGTCAGCGTAGCGCGCGGCGTTGGCGAGCAGGTTCGACAACGCGCGCCGGATCAACGCGTCGTCGACCGCGGCCTGGGCGTCGCTGACGACCACCGCGCTCACGCCGGCCTCTTCCAACGTGATCTCGTGGTACTCGATCACCTGCTCGGCCAGCGTGCGCAGGCTGCGCGGCGCGCCGCGGCGGGCGCG
>JANMHY010000207.1:0-2588 GCA_031375525.1 Burkholderiales bacterium | reverse complement strand
GGGGCGCACGACGCACTCGACCGCGAGATCGTCGCCGCCGCACGCGACCTGGTCGAACGCGACGGCGCCGAAACCGTCGTGCTCACCGGCGCGGTGATGGCCGGCGTGCCGGCGCGTCTGCAGCAGGACGTGCCGGTGCCGCTGATCGACTGCCTGGCCTGCGCCATTGGCCAGGCCGAGCTGCTGGTGCGGCTCGGCCACCCGAAGCCAACGGCCGGCAGCTATGCCGCACCGACCGGGCGCGAACTGGTGAACGTCGATGCAGCCGTCACTACGTGTTTCTCGGCCGCCGGCGGCCCGCCCTGAACTCGCACGAAGGGAATCGCTCGATGCTGCGCACCCACTCCCGCTACGCGTACTCGCCGATCGTCGCCCGCCCCGCTGGCCGCTGGCCCGGCGGCAAGGGCCTGGCGGTATACATCGCACTCAACCTCGAGCACTACGCCTGGGGCGAGGGCTTGGTCGAAGACCTGGTGCCCGGCATTCCCAAGCCCGATGTGCTGAACAACTCGTGGCGCGAGTATGGCAACCGCGTCGGCGCGTGGCGCCTGCTCGATCTGTTGCGCTCGCTGTCGCTGCCGGTGACGCTGCTGATCAACTCCGAGCTGTATGCGGCCTGCCCCGAGCTCATCGCCGCGTTTCGCGACAGCGGCGCCGAGATCGCTTCGCACGGCCGCACCAATTCCGAACACCAGGCCGAGCTCGCCGAGCCCGAGGAGCGCGCGCTGATCGACCAGGTGACGCGCACCATCGCGCAACACGAAGGCAGCCCGCCGGCCGGCTGGTTGAGCCCCTGGATTGCCGAAACCGAGCGCACACCCGATCTGCTGCAGGAAGCCGGCTACCGCTACCTGCTCGACTGGTGCATGGACGACCAGCCGGTGTGGATGCGCACGCGCAGCGGTCGCATCCTCGCCGTGCCCTACCCGCAGGAACTGAACGACAGCGCGGCGATCATCGGCCGCCATGTCGGCGCGCAGGACTTTGCCGATATGGTGATCGACCAATTCGACGAGATGCGCGAACAGTCGCAAGGCCGACAGCCGCTGGTGATGGGCATTGCGCTGCACGCCATGATCGTCGGCCAGCCGTTCCGCCTGCGCGCGCTGCGCCGCGCGTTGACGCACATCGCCGAGCGACGTGACGACTGCTGGCTGACGACGGCCGGCGCGATTGCCGATGCAACTGCTGCCAGCAGCGCGTGAGATGCCAAGTCTCACGTCTATATAATTCCTGCTGTTGTCAGTGCCGGAATAGCTCAGTTGGTAGAGCAGCGCATTCGTAATGCGAAGGTCGGGGGTTCGACTCCTCTTTCCGGCACCAATTTGCCAGACGAAAACCGGGCCTGAAGCCCGGTCCTCAGTTTGTTGGCAGAACCGCGGTCACTTCGATCTCGACCTTGGCCCGGTCTTCGATCAGCGCGGCCACCTGCACCGCCGTCATCGCGATGTCGTAGTGCCCGATCAGCTCGCGAAACGCGGCGCCGATGGCCGGCAGCGCGGCGAGGTACTCGCGCTTGCTGGTCACGTACCAGGTCATGCGCGTGATGTGCTGCGGCCTGGCGCCGCCGGCGTCGAGCACGGCGACGATGTTGGCCAGCGCCTGCCGCGCTTGTGCGGCGAAGTCATCGCTGTGGAAAACACTCTGTGCGTCCCAGCCGATCATGCCGGCGACGAAGATCTGTTGGCCGCTCGCGCTAACGCCATTGGCATAGCCCTTCGGGCGCGGCCAGCCAACGGGGAGCAATGCTTGTTTCATGTGAGTTGATGCAGCATGAAGCGCTGCAGTTTTCCGGTGGCGGTGCGCGGCATCTTGTCGATGAAGACGACGGCGCGCGGGTACTTGTAGGGCGCGATGGTTTGCTTGACGAAATCCTGCAGCGTCTTGGCCATCGCGTCGTCGCCCGCATGGCCGGGCCTCAGCACGACATAGGCCTTGACGATCTGGCCGCGCTCGGCATCGGCCGCGCCGACGACGCCGCATTCGGCCACCGCCGGGTGCTGCATCAGCGCGTCTTCGACCTCGGGGCTGGCGATGTTGTAGCCGGCCGAGATGATCATGTCGTCGGTGCGGGCGTGGTAGTGAAAGTAGCCGTCGGCATCGACCCAATAGGCGTCGCCGGTGTAGTTCCAGCCGTGCTTGACGTAGTTCTGCTGCCGCGCATCGGCGAGGTAGCGGCAGCCGGTCGGGCCCTTGACGCGCAATTGGCCGACGGTGCCGGCGGGCACGGGCTTGTCGTCGTCACCGACCACTTCGGCGCGGTAGCCCGGCACCGCAACGCCGGTGGCGCCGGGGCGTGCATGCGCTTCGTCGGCGGAGATGAAGATGTGCAGCAGTTCGGTGGCGCCGATGCCGTCGATGAGCTCGATGCCGGTGGCGTCCTTCCACAGCGCGCGTGTCGCTGCGGGCAGCGCCTCGCCCGCCGACACGCATTTGCGCAGGCGTGTGGCGCGCAGTGCCTCACCGTGCGCAGCGAGCGCGCGGTACGACGTGGGGGCCGTGACGAGGATCGTGGCGCTGAAGTCGTGGATGCCGTCGAGCAACTGCGGCGGTGCAGCCTTTTCGAGCAGCACGGCCGAAGCGCCGAC
>JANMHY010000186.1:0-6119 GCA_031375525.1 Burkholderiales bacterium | reverse complement strand
CTGCAACGCGTCGAGAAAACGTTCGGCAGCACGCGCGTCATCAAGGGCGTCGATTTGACGATCGAGAAGGGCGAGTTCGTTGTCTTCGTCGGCCCGTCGGGCTGCGGCAAATCGACGCTGTTGCGCATGATCGCCGGCTTGACCGACATCGACGGCGGCAGCATCCACCTCGATGGCCGCGACATCACGCAGTTGCCGTCGTCGAAGCGCGACCTGGCGATGGTCTTTCAGAGCTACGCGCTGTACCCTCACATGAGCGTGTACGACAACATGTCGTTCGCGCTGCGGCTGGCGCATGCCGACAAGGCCCTGATCAAGCAGAAGGTCGAACGCGCCGCCGAGATCCTGAACCTCACGCCGTATCTGCAGCGCACGCCGCGCGAACTCTCGGGCGGGCAGCGCCAGCGCGTCGCCATCGGTCGCGCCATCGTGCGCGCGCCGAAGGTGTTCTTGTTCGACGAGCCGCTGTCGAACCTCGACGCTGCGCTGCGCGGCCAGACGCGTGTCGAGATCGCCAAGCTGCACCGCGAGCTCGGCGCGACGACGATTTATGTCACGCACGACCAGGTCGAGGCGATGACGCTGGCCGACCGCGTGGTCGTGCTGCGCGACGGGCAGGTCGAGCAGGTCGGCTCGCCGCTGGCACTGTACGACCAGCCGGCCAATCAGTTCGTCGCCCAGTTCATCGGCACGCCGCAGATGAACCTGATCGACACTGCGGCGCTGCCGGAGGTCAAGACGATCGTCGGCAACGACCGCGCGCACGACGGTTTTGTCGGCGTGCGGCCGGAGAACGTGCTCGTGCGGCCGGCCGGCGAGGGCAAGCTCGCCGGCCGCGTCGAGCTGATCGAGTCGCTCGGCGCCAACACGCTGATCTACACCAATGTCGATGGCGCGCAGATCGTCGCGGCGCAGAACACGCGCAGCACATTGCACCTCGGCGACACGGTCGGGCTCGACCTCGTGCCGTCGGCGCTGCACCTGTTCAACCGCCAGGGCCAGGCCGTGGCGCGTGCGCCATGAACACGATCCTGCACATCGGTCTCGGCTCGTTTCACCGCGCGCATCAGGCGGCGTACCTGCACCACCTGCGCGAAAGCGGCGATCGCTCGTGGCGCATCGTCGGCGGCAACATCCGCAACGACATGGCCGAGACGATGGCTGCGCTAGCGGCGCAGGGCGGCGCCTACACGCTGGAAACGATCACGCCGGCGGGAGAGCGACGCTACGAGCGCATCACGTCGATCGAAAGCGTGATCGCTTACACGCCCGACCTCGCGGGTTTGATCGCCGTCGGCGCTGAGGCATCGACACGCATCATCTCGTTCACCGTCACCGAAGCCGGCTACTACCTCGACGCCAAGGACCGTCTCGATCTCCAAGCGGCGCGCGCCGGCAGCACGATCTACGGCGCACTGACCGCGATCCTGCGTGCTCGCATGCAAGCCAACGCTGGCCCGGTGACGCTGCTCAACTGCGACAACCTGCGCCACAACGGCGAGCGTTCGCGCTCGGGCCTGAAGCAGTTCATCGCCGCGCTGGGTGACGACGCGCTCGCGCGCTGGGTCGAGGCGAACGCGACGAGCCCGAACGCGATGGTCGATCGCATTACCCCGCGGCCCACGCCCGACGTCGCCGAGCGCGTGCAGGCGGCAACAGGCTGGGCCGACGCCGCGCCGGTGATGGGCGAGAGCTTTATCCAATGGGTGATCGAAGACCGCTTCATCGCCGGCCGGCCGGCGTGGGAACACGTCGGCGTCGAGATGGTGGCCTCGGTGGCGCCGTACGAAGAAGCCAAGATCCGCATCTTGAACGCCAGCCATAGCTGCATCGCCTGGGCCGGCACGCTGGTCGGCAAGACCTTCATTCACGAAGGCACGCACGACGCGGTGATCCGCGGCTTCGCGCACGACTACGTCACCGACGACGTGATGCCGTGTCTCACACCCAGCCCGATCGATCTCGCAAGCTACCGCGATGTCGTGCTCGACCGCTTCGGCAACGCCGCGATCCGCGACACCAACCAACGCGTGGCGATGGACGCCTTCTCGAAGATCCCTGGCTTCATCACGCCGACGATACGCGAGCGCCTGGCGCGTGATGAATCGATTGCCAGCAGCGCCATGCTGCCTGCGTTGTTCCTCGCCTACCTGCAACGCTGGCACCGCGCGCAGATCGCCTACACCTACCAGGATCAGGCGATGGACCCTGCTGCCGCGCATGCGATCTGCGAGGCTGCCGATCCTGTTGCCGCGTTCTGCGCTGACAGCGTGCTGTGGGGGCCGACCGTGAACGAGCCGCGGCTCGTTGACGCATTGCGCGTGGCTAGCGGCAGAGTCCAAAATTTCGTCGAGGAGCACCAATGAGCCAACGCCTCGCCAATCGCCATGCGCTTCTGACCGGCGCGGCCGGCGGCATCGGTCTGGCCGTGGCCGAAGCCTTCGTGCGCGAAGGCGCGCGCTGCACGATCGCCGACATCGGCGCGCAGGCCAGCAGCGACGCGCAAGCGCTGATCGACCAACACCGCGAGCAACTGCATTACGTGCAGGCCGACGTGACGCAGAGTGCGTCGATCGCCGCGATGATGGCCGCGGCACGCCGGCGCTTCGGCACCGTCGAGCTGCTGTTCAACAACGCGGCGGTGTTCGACCTGGCGCCGCTGCTGGACAGCGATGAAGCCAGCTACGAGCGCCTGTTCGCCGTCAACGTCAAGGGCATGTTCTTCGTCATGCAGGCGGTGTTGAAGGACATGGTCGCCGCCGGCGTCCAAGGCGCAGTCATCAACCTCGCCTCGCAAGCTGGCCGCCGCGGCGAGGCCCTCGTGTCGCACTACTGCGCAACGAAGGCCGCCGTCATCAGCTACACGCAGAGCGCCGCGCTGGCGATGGCGCCGCATGGCATCCGCGTCAATGGCATCGCGCCGGGCGTGGTGGACACGCCGATGTGGGCCAGCGTCGATGCGCTGTTCGCCAAGCACGAGCATCTGGCCCTCGGCGAGAAGAAAATAGCCGTCGGCTTGGCCGTGCCGCTGGGCCGCATGGGCCAGCCGGATGACATCGCCGGCGCGGCGGTATTCCTGGCCAGCGACGAGGCGCGCTACATCACCGCGCAGACACTGAACGTGGATGGCGGTAACGTCATGTCATGAGCGCGCCGGGCCGCCCCAAGAGCGAATGCTCCCCCTCGGGGGGACCGCGCGCAGCGCGTTGGGGGCCATGACATGCCCGCGCGCGACCACCATCTGCCCCGACAGCGCCAGCCCGAGCTGGAGCACGACTACGCGCGCTCGCCGGCGCTCGGCTATGAGCCGGCCGAGGACACCGGCTTCATCACCTGCCTGGCGCACGGTTTCCCGACGCCGCTGGCGCGCTGGCACTTCCACGACGAGTACGAGCTGCATCTCATCACGGCCACGTCGGGCAAGGCCTTCGTCGGCGATTGGATCGGCCCGTTCCAACCCGGCCACCTCGTGCTCTGCGGGCCACGCCTGCCGCACAACTGGATCTCGATGGACGTGCCCCAAGGCGGCGTCGCCGAACGCGACCTGGTGATCCAGTTTGCGCACGGGCCGATCGAACATGCCGCCGAAGCGATCCCGGAGTTCGCCGAAGTCATGGCCCTGCTCGAGCGGGCGCGTCACGGCATCGAGTTCTTCGGCCTGGCCGAGCGTGCTGTCCAACACTTCCATGCCGTCAAGGCGGCGCGCGGCATCCAGCGCCTGGCCGCGTTCTGCGCGTACCTGAGCGACCTGGCGCGCTGCACCGACTTCCGTCTGCTGTCCTCCGTGCGCATGCAGGGCGAAGACGACGCCACCGGCACCGACCAGGTCAACGCGCTGGTCAACCGCATCACGCGCGACCTGGCGCAGCCTTTGTCGGCGGCGGACCTGGCGGCTGAACTGGGCATGAGCGAAAGCCGCTTCTCGCGCTTCTTCCGCCGCGCCACCGGCAACACCTTCACCGACTTTGTCAACCGCATCCGTGTCAACCGCGCCGGCCAGTTGCTGATGGAGACCGACCGCCAGATCACGCACATCTGCTACGAGGTCGGCTTCAACAACGTTGCCAACTTCAACCGGCGCTTTCTCGAGATCAAGGGCCTGACACCGAGCGAGTTCCGCCGTCAGGCCGATCACCGGTTCGGTGGCCAGCGGTTGTGAACCGTCCTCCGCCCGTCAGTGGAGCTTCAACAATCGCATCGCGTTCTGTTTCAAGATCAGCGGCTTGACCGCATCCTTGAAGCCCGCTTCCTCGAAGTCCGCCAGCCAGCGGTCCGGCGTGATCAGCGGGTAGTCGCTGCCGAAGAGGATGCGGTCTTTCAGCAGCGTGTTGGCGTACTGCACCAACTGCGGCGGAAAGTACTTCGGGCTCCAGCCCGAGAGGTCGATCCAGATGTTGGGCTTGTGCATCGCCAGCGAGATCGCCTCGTCCTGCCATGGCCACGACGGGTGCGCGATGACGATCTGCATGTCGGGGAAGGCGATCGCCACGTCTTCGAGCAGCATCGGGTTGCTGTTCTGCAAGCGCAGGCCGCCGCCGCAGCGCATGCCGCTGCCGATGCCCGAGTGGCCGCTGTGGAATACCGCCGGCAGCGCGAACTCGTTGATGACCTCGTAGATCGGCCAGGCCATCTTGTCCGTCGGCTCGAAGCCCTGCACCGTCGGGTGGAACTTGAAGCCCTTGACGCTGTACTCCTCGACCAGCTTGCGCGCTTCGCGGCCACCCATCTTTCCCTTGTGCGGATCGATCGAGCCGAACGCAATCATGATGTCCGGGTTGGCCAGCGCGGCCTCGGCGATCTCTTCGTTGGGAATGCGGCGCCGGCCCTGCTGCGATTCGGCATCGACGGTGAAATTGACGAAGCCGATTTTCTTCTCGCGGTAGAAGTCGATCGTCTCCTGCATCGTCGGCCGCCGGCTCGACTTGAAGTATTTGTCGGCCGCGCGGTCGAACTCCTCGCCGTAGTTGTCGAACGGGTTGCGGCACGACACCTCGAGGTGCGTGTGCGTGTCGATGGCGATCAGGTTGGCGGTGTCCATGCCGTGCGTCGCGTGCGCCTCATTGTCTATTTGTACTTGGCGATCAGCGACTTCGCCGTCGACAGCAGTTGCGCACCCTTGAAGCCGCGCTTGTCCATGTCGGCCACCCACTCGTCGTCGATCGACGAAGACAGCTTGACGAATTCTTCGCGCTGCGCGGCCGTGAACTGGTAGATCGTGTTGCCGCGATCGACCGCGGCCTTGCGGCCGACGGCGTCGTTGCTTTGCTGCGTCTTGCCGAGCCAGGCCGAGGTCTCGGCGCCGGAGTTGGCGTCGATGACCTTCTTCAGGTCCGCCGGCAGCGAGTCGTACTTGGGCTTGTTCATCGCCATGACGAACGTCGTCGTGTAGAGCGCCGCGCCGGCGTTGTCGAACTCGCTGTGGAACTTGGTGAGTTCATGCACCTTGACCGAAGGCACCACTTCCCACGGGATCACGCAGGCTTCGATCGTGCCTTTGGACAGCGCATCGGGAATGCCCGGCAGCGGCATGCCGACCGGCGTGGCGCCGACGGCGCCGAGCATCTTGGTGACCTGGCGCGTCGGGCCGCGCACTTTCATGCCCTTGAGATCGGCCACCGACTTGATCTGCTTGGCCGCCGAATGGAACAGGCCCGGGCCATGCACTTGCAGCGCGATGACCTGCGTTTCCTTGAACTCGTCCGGGCACTGCGTCTGGAAGTACTCCCAGTACGCACGCGAAGTCGCTTCGGCGTTGTTCATCTTGAACGGCAGCTCGAAGACTTCGATGCGCGGGAAGCGGCCGGCCGTGTTGCCGGGCAGCGTCCAGACGACGTCGACGACGCCGTCGCGCGCCTGGTCGTAGAGCTGCGGCGGCGTGCCGCCAAGCTGCATCGCGGGGTAGGCCTCGAACTTGATGCGGCCGCCGGAATCCTTCTCGACCTTGTCCATCCACGGCTTGTGCATCGACAGCCAGACGTTGGACAGGGGCGCCATGAAGGTGTGGAACTTCAGCGTGATCGCTTGCTGCGACAGGCCCGATAGGTGCGGCGCGCCGAGCGCAGCTGCGGCGGCGCCCTGGATCAGTTGACGGCGTTTCATTCGAGGAGTCTCCTGTTGGA
>JANMHY010000182.1:0-1666 GCA_031375525.1 Burkholderiales bacterium | reverse complement strand
TTAAGGCGCGGGAAGTAGCCATAGACCTTGTCGAGCGTGCGCGCGATGCCGGCCTTGCCGTCCTTGCGCGTGTAGGCGCCGGTGAGCAGGTTCTCTTCGATCGTCAGGTGCGCGAAGCAATGGCGGCCTTCCATCACCTGGATCACGCCGCGATCGACCATCTGCGACGTCGAGAGTTTCTCGATGCGCTCACCGCGCAACTCGATCGAGCCCTTGGTGACTTCGCCGCGCTCGCCGGCCAGCAGGTTCGACACCGCGCGCAAGGTCGTCGTCTTGCCGGCGCCGTTACCACCCAACAGAGCGACCACGCCGCCCTCGGGCACCTGCAACGACACGCCCTTGAGAACAAGGATGACGTGGTTGTAGATGACCTCGATGCCGTTGACGTTGAGAAGGATGTTGGACATTCGAGTTACCTTCACCGCAGAGTCGCAGAGGACGCAGAGTTGCGCAGAGTTCAAGAGCTTCTCTGCGAACCTCTGTGACCCTCTGCGCCTCTGCGGTGAATGAGGTTTCTCAGCTCTGGCAATCTTCCGGCGTGCGCGCAGTGAGCTTCTTCTCCGTCGCGTACTTCGCCGCCGTGCTCTTCACCAGCGGCTTGATGATCTGCTCGTCGCCTTGCAGCCAGTCGCTCGTGAAGTTCCACTTCGCGCCGTCCCAGGTGTGGATGCGCGCCCACGAGGCGCCCATGTGATCGACGCACGAGGTGCTGATCGGCCGCATCACGCCGGCAAAGCCGAGGCCGTCGAGCTTGGCCTGCGTCAGGTTCAGGTTCTCCAGACCCCAGCGCACCTGCTCGCCGCTCATCACCTTGCCCTTGCCGAAGCGCTCCTGCGCTGCACGGATGCCTTCCAGGCCGAGCATCGCGCTCATCGCGCCGCGCATGTAGAGCACCTGGCCGACGTCGGCCTTCGGACCCGTGCCCTGGCCCTTGTCGTGCACCATCGCCAGCACGTCCTTGACCAGCTTGGAGTTCGGCTCGGCGCCGTGCTGCATCGTCACCGCGTTGTAGCCCTTGGCGCCGTCGCCGACATCCTTGACATCGGGCTCGGCGCCGGCCCACCAGACGCCGTACATCTTCTCGCGCGGGTAGCCGGTGGCTTGCGCTTCCTTGATCGCGGTCGAGTTCATCACGCCCCAGCCCCAGAGCAGCACGTAGTCCGGACGCGCCTGGCGGATCTGCAGCCAGGTGGCTTTCTGCTCCACGCCGGGCGCGGTGACCGGCAGCAGCTGCAGGTCGAAGCCGAGCTGCGACGAACGGTTCTGCAGCAGCGGGATCGGCTCCTTGCCGTACGGGCTGTCGTGATAGACCAGCGCGATCTTCTTGCCCTTCAACTTGTCGAGGCCGCCTTCCTTCTTGGCAATGGCCTGCGTGATCGCATCGGCAGCCACCCAGTAGGTGCCGGCAATGGGGAAGTTCCATTTGAAGACCGAGCCGTCGGCGCTCTCGCTGCGGCCGTAGCCGACGGTGACGACCGGAATCTTGTCGGCCGGCGCTTTTTCGGTGATCGCAAACGTGGCGCCCGTGGACAGCGGCTGCACGAACGATGCGCCCTTGCCCTTCAGGCGCTCGTAGCACTCGACGCTGCGCGCGGTGTCGTAGCCGGTCTCGCACTCCTCGTAGGTCAGCTTGACGCCGTTGATGCCGCCTTTGGCGTTGACGAGC
>JANMHY010000167.1:0-12735 GCA_031375525.1 Burkholderiales bacterium | reverse complement strand
GCGCAGCGAGACCGAGGCCTGGCGCGAACTGGCGCCGCAATGGGGTATCGCCTTGCCCACGACGGCGGCCGAGCCCTGCGCCGTGGCGCCGCGGGCACAGTGGCAGTGTTTTCGCACGACCGCCGCCACGCTGCCGCTGGTGCGCCAGCTCGACCGGCCGGGTTTCATCACGCTGCGCGACGGCAGCGGCCGGCCGGCGTATGCGCTGTTGCTGGGCTTGGGCCCGCGCGCGGCCACGCTGCGCATCGGCCGCGACACGCTCGATGTGACGCTGCTCTCGTTGACCAATCTGTGGGCTGGCGACTTCGCTACCTACTGGCGCGCGCCCGAGGGCTACAGCGGCATCCTGAAGGTCGGCGCGCGCGGCCCCGCCGTCGATGGCCTGGCCGCGCAACTGGCGTCGGTGCGCGGCGATGCGGCGCCGACGGTGCCGGTGCTCTACGACAACATCATGGCCGTGCGCGTGGCCGCCTTTCAATCCGCGCAAGGCCTGGCGGCCGATGGCCGCGCCGGCCCGACGACGTTGATGCAACTCGCACGCGCCACCGGCAGTGCGCAGCGCGAGCCACGCCTCTTGCGCTGAACCGACGGAGAACCGCGTTTGAGCTACATCCTCGATGCCTTGAAGAAGGCCGACGCCGAGCGCGAACGCAGTGCCGTGCCCGGCTTGCATGCGCATCCGCAAGACGATCCGGCCGGCCGCGAGCAGCGCGAAGGCGGCCTGCCCTGGCCGGCGATCGCCATCGTGGCGATGGTGCTGCTCGGTGGCGCCTTGGCGTGGTTGCTGCTATCCGATCGCGGTGTGCGCACGCCGCCGCTGATGGCTGAAACGCCAACCCTGCCCCCGCCTGCTCCCTCGCCGGCACCTGCACCTGCCCGCATGTCGGAACCGGCAGCCGTTGCAGCACCAGCACCCATTGCACCCGCAGTGATCGCGGCACCAACACCCGCGCCGCAAACAACAGCGCCCGCAAGCGCCGCCGCGCCGGTGGCGCGCGTCGCACCGCCCAAGCCTGCTGCGCCGCCGCCCGCGCCCAAGCCGGCGGCCCCTGCCGAGCCTCGTCTGCCGTCGTTGAATGAGTTGCCCGCCGACGTGCGCGCGTCGTTGCCGCCGCTGTCCATCAGCGCTGCGGTGTACTCGCCGACACCCTCGGCACGCATGCTGTTCATCAACGGCCAGGTGCTGCGCGAGGGCCAGGACGTTGCCGACGGCATCAAGATCGAACGCATTGGCCCTTCGGCCAGCGTGCTTTCAGCGCGCGGCGTGCGCTTCGAAGTCAAACACTGATTCCGCGGTACAGCGCCAGGTAGCGCTCGGCCGCTGTCTCCCAACCAAAGCGCTGCGCCATCGCCCGCTTCTGCACGGCGCGCCAGTCGCGCGGACGTGACCAGAGCGTAAAGGCGCGGCGCACGGCGCGCATCAGATCGTCTGCCTCGAAGCGTTCGAAGACGAAGCCGGTGGCGCGCTCTTCCGCCAGGTCTTCGAGCGAGCAGTCGATCACCGTGTCGGCCAGGCCGCCGGTGCGCCGCACCAGCGGCAGGCTGCCGTAGCGCAAGGCGTACATCTGCGTCAGCCCGCAGGGCTCGAAGCGCGACGGCACCAGCGTGACGTCGCTGGCGGCGAAGATGCGGTGCGAGAGGGCTTCGTCGTAACCCTGGCGCAGGCAGACATGCCGCGGGTGTTTCTTCGCCGCGGCGCGAAAGGCGTCTTCGAGCGCGGCGTCGCCGCTGCCGAGGACGACGAGTTGCGCGCCGCGTTCGACCAGCGTGTCGATCGCGCCGACGAGCAACTGCAGGCCCTTTTGTTCGGTCAGGCGACTGACGGCGGTGAACAGCGGCGCGTTGCTCTGCACGTCGAGATTGCACTCGCGCTGCAACGCGGCCTTGCACTCGGCCTTGCCGGCGATGCGCTGCGCGGAAAAATGCGTGGCGATCGACGCATCGTGCGCCGGGTCCCAGACCGCGTCATCGACGCCGTTCAGGATGCCGCTGACGGCGGCGCTGCGTTCGCGCAGCAGGCCGTCGAGGCCGGCGCCAAGTTCGGAAGTCTGGATCTCGCGCGCGTAGGTCGGGCTGACGGTGGTGATGCGGTCGGCGTAGTGCAGGCCGGCTTTCATGAACGATAGCTGGTCGTGGAACTCGACGCCCTGCACGCCCCAGGCATCGGCCGGCAGGCCGAGTTCGGCGAAGGCGGCACGCGCGAACACGCCCTGAAACGCCAGGTTGTGGATCGTGAAAACGCTGCCCGCCGCGCTCTTGCCGGCGCGGCGCGAGAAGGCGTTGTAGGCCGCGACCAACCCGGCATGCCAGTCGTGCGCATGCAGCACCTGCGGCTGCCACGCCGGATTCGCGCCTTCGGCCAGGCGTGCTGCGGCCAGGCTGAGCAAGGCGAAGCGGCGCGGGTTGTCGGCAAACGGGTGGCCGCTGCCGTCGCCATAGGGCGTGCCGGCGCGGGCGTAGAGCGCGTCGTGGCGCAGCAGGACGACGCGCACGCTGCCCGCCGACGGCGCATCGAGCCGGCCTTCGACGAGCTCTGCGGCGGCGCCACCCCACGGTGGCTGCACGCTGGCGATGACTTTGGCCTCGCGCAGCACCGTCGTCAGCGCCGGCAGACCCGGCAGCAGCACACGCGCATCGGCCTTCGCTGCTACCAGCGCGGCCGGCAGCGCACCGATCACATCGGCCAGGCCGCCGGTCTTGACGAAGGGATAGATCTCGGCGCCGACATGAAGAATGCGCAACATCACTTCAAACGATTGAGCATCTCGCGCGTGATCAGCACGACGCCGCTTTCAGTGCGCTCGAAGCGCTCGGCGTCGGCCACCGGGTCTTCGCCGACGACCAGGCCTTCGGGGATCTCGCAGCCGCGGTCGATCACCACTTTTTTCAAGCGGCAGTTGCGCTCGATGGTCACGCTGGGCAGCACGACCGCGTCTTCGAGGTTGCAGAACGAGTGGATGCGCACGCTGGAGAACAGCACCGAGTTGGCGACATGCGAGCCGCTGACGATGCAGCCGCCGGAGACGATGGTGTTGACCGCCATGCCGTGCATGCCGTTCTTGTCGGGGATGAACTTGGCCGGCGGCAACTGGCGCTGGTAGGTCCAGATCGGCCAGTCGGTGTCGTAGATGTCGAGCTCGGGGTTGATCGACGCCAGGTCCAGGTTGGCCTCCCAGAAGGCGTCGATCGTGCCGACATCGCGCCAGTACGGCGGCGCGCCGTTCGGGTTGACGATGCAGCTCTTCGAGAACGAATGCGCCAGCGCGCGGCCCTCGGCCACCGCGCGCGGGATCACGTCCTTGCCGAAATCGTGGCTCGACGCCGGGTTGGCGAGGTCTTCTTCGAGCAGTTTGTAGAGGTAGTCGGCGTTGAAGACGTAGATGCCCATGCTGGCCAGCGTGGTGTCGGTGCTGCCGGGCATGGTCGGCGGATCGGCGGGTTTTTCGACCCAGCTGGTGATGGTCCAGGCGTCGTTGACCGCCATCACGCCGAAGGCGCTGGCCTCGTGCTTGGGCACTTCGATGCAGCCGACCGTGCAGCCGGCGCCGTGATCGACATGGTCCTTCAGCATCAGCGAGTAATCCAGCTTGTAGATGTGGTCGCCGGCCAGGATGACGATGTACTCGGGCTTCGAGCCCTGGATGATGTCCAGGTTCTGGAAGATCGCGTCGGCAGTGCCGCGGTACCAGTGTTCCTCATCGATACGCTGCTGCGCCGGCAGCAGATCGACCATCTCGTTCATCTCGGCGCGCAAGAAACTCCAGCCGCGCTGCAAGTGCCGCAACAAGGAGTGCGATTTGTATTGCGTGACGACGCCGATGCGGCGCAGGCCCGAGTTGACGCAGTTCGACAGCGCGAAGTCGATGATGCGGAACTTGCCGCCGAAGTACACCGCCGGTTTGGCCCGCTTGTCGGTCAGATCCTTCAGGCGCGAGCCACGGCCTCCGGCCAGGACCAGGGCCACCGTGCGGCGGACGAGCTGGTGCGGTTGCTGCATCGGGGTGCCCGTGTTGACAGCTGACATGGCGTTGCCTCCTGTAGGAGGCGGATTCTGCGCCTGCGGGCCGGCGGGTGAATCCGGGATTCACCGCTACCATGCGCCGTCTTCACTTACCACTCCAGGAGCTCACCATGGGTCTGATGTCTTTCATCAAAGAAGCGGGCGAGAAGCTGTTCGGCATCGGCGAGGCCAAAGCCGCCGAGGCCGCCGTCAAGTCGGCGCCGACGCCGGAGAACATCGCCGCCATGAGCGCAGCCGCGGGCAAGGCAATCGCGGACTACATCGACACGCAGGGCCTGGCCGTCAATGGCCTGAACGTATCGTTCGATGCGCCCTCGGGTGTCGTCGCCGTGGCCGGCCCGGTGGCCGACCAGGCGACGAAGGAAAAAGTGCTGCTGTGCTGCGGCAACGTCGCCGGCGTGTCGTCGGTCAACGACATGCTCGTCGTCGAAGCGCCGGAGCCCGAGTCGCAGTGGCACACCGTCGTCAGCGGCGACACCTTGTCCAAGATCGCCAAGACGGTGTACGGCGACGCCATGAAGTACCCGGTGATCTTCGAGGCCAACAAGCCGATGCTCAAGCACCCGGACAAGATCTACCCGGGGCAGCTGCTGCGCATCCCGCCGCAGTGAGAGCCGGCCCGGCGCTGCCGCTGTGCACCGCCGGGCTTGCCGCGCGTTGGTGGCGGGCGTCGTGAAAATACAAGGAGACGAGCCATGGCCCGAATGACGAGTTGCGTGCGCCTGCCTCTGGGCAGCCTGTTGCTGAGCGTGGCCGCGCTGGCCTCGGCTGGCATGCCGGCCGACACGAGCGGCCACGCCGTGCCGTCGCGCGAGCGAACGCACGCCGTGGTGTTGGCCGCAGGCAGCGGCGCCGACTACGATCAGGGCTATCGCGACGGCTACGGCAACCAGGCCTACCGCGACAAGAACCGCAGCAACCGGGCCTACGCGGACGGCTTCAAGGCCGGACAGGAGCAGCGTCGCAGCGTTGCCGGCACACCGGCCGGCAACGCCGACTTTCAGTTGGGCTTTCGCGACGGCTATGACCGCCAGCCCTACCGCGACAAGAACCGCCGCAACCAGTCGTACGCCGACGGCTTCAAGGCCGGTCAGGCCGACCGCGAGCGCGGCGTGTCGCCGTCGCAGCGCCCGGTGGCGGGCGCTGCGTCGAGCCGCCCCCGCAGCTTGGTGGGCCGCAACGCGGACGACCTCGAAACCGACATGAAAGCGATCGGCTACACGTGGCGGGCCGGCACGATGAAGGGCCGCGAGAGCCACACCACCTGGCGCGGCACGACCGACAGCCAATGCGTACGCGCCATCGCGCGCAACGGCAAGGTGGCCAGCATGACCGACATCGACGCGTCGAACTGCCGCTGAGCCGGGGGGCGTCGCTTACGGCGCTGCCGAGGCGCTGGCCATCGCTTCGCCAAGACGAATCGCACCACCCGGCTTCCAAGCCGGGTTGAATGCCAGCGGCCCCGCAGGCATCAGCAGCACGACCGTCGAGCCGAGCAGGAAGCGGCCCATCTCGTCGCCTTGCTCGAGCGTGATCGCCGGCTCAGCGTCGTAGCGCCAGTCGCGCACAGTGCCCGGCCGCGGCGGGTTGACGACGCCGTGCCAGACGGTGGCCATGCTGCCGACGATGGTCGCGCCGACGAGCACCAAGACGAACGGCCCGCGCTGGTTGTCGAAGACGCAGACGACGCGCTCGTTGCGCGCGAACAGGCCGGGCACGCCGCGCGCAGTGGTCGGGTTCACCGAGAACAGATCGCCCGGCACATGGATCATGCGGCGCAGCGTGCCGTCGCAGGGCATGTGGATGCGGTGGTAGTCCTTCGGGCTCAGGTAGAGCGTGGCGAAGTGGCCGCTCAGGAAAGGCCGAGCGAGTTCGGCGTCGCCGCCGAGCATCGCCTGCACGGTGTAGCTGTGTCCCTTGGCCTGCAGGATCGCATCGCCGTCGATGGCGCCGAACTGGCTGATCGCGCCATCGACCGGGCTGATCCAGTGCGCAGCGGCGATCGGGCGCGCGCCCGGCGCCAAGGCGCGCGTGAAGAAATCGTTGAAGGTGGCGTAGGCCGCGGGATCGGGGTTCGCGGCCTCGGCCATGTTGACACGGTAGCGGTCGATGAACCAGCGGATCAATCGCGTCGTCAGCGCGCCGCCGCGCGCCCGCGCGATCTCGCCGGCCAGCAGGGTCAGCGCCTGCTTGGGCAGCAGGTACTGCGGCAGCACCGCCATGCGGTCCGAGACGAGAGGACCTAGCGCATCGGTGGGATCAGACATCAACGCAGGCCAGCGCCGGGCCGCTCCCAAGCGGCCTGCGCTCCCCTCGGGGGACGCGAGCGAAGCGAGCCAGGGGTCGTCATCTCAGCGCGGGCAGTTCTCGCAATGCCTTCACGGCGCCATAACCAATCGCCGCGCCAAAGCGTTTGGCAAAGCGTTCGGCCAGGTTGTCGTGCGTCGTGTAGTCGATGATCTCTTCGGCCTTGACCACTTCGCGGGCGATGAAGTCGAGGTTGCCGACCTTGTCCGCGAGACCGAGCCGGATGGCTTCTTCGCCGTTCCAGAACAGGCCGGAGAACATGTCCTTGCTCTCCTTTAACTTGGCGCCGCGGCCGTCCTTGACGACGCCGATGAACTGCAGGTGGATCTGGTCGATCATCGCTTTGGCATAGGCGGTCTGCTTCTCGTTCTGCGGCGAGAACGGATCGAGCATGCCCTTGTTCTCGCCGGCGGTGAGCAGGCGCCGCTCGACGCCGAGTTTTTCCATCGTGCCGGTGAAGCCGAAGCCGTCCATCAGCACGCCGATGCTGCCGACGAGGCTGGCCTTGTCGACGTAGATCTCGTCGGCGGCGACCGCGATGTAGTACGCGCCCGAGGCGCAGATCTCCTCGACCACGGCATAGACCTTCTTGCCGTGCTTGGCCTTCAGGCGCTTGATCTCGTCGTTGATGATGCCGGCCTGCACCGGGCTGCCGCCCGGCGAGTTGATGCGCATCACGATCGCCTGCGCGGCCTTGTCCTCGAACGCGTTCTTCAGCGCGGCGATGATGCGCTCGGCGCTGGCTTCGGTGTCGGCCGCGATCTCGCCGCGCACTTCCACCAGCGCGGTGTGCGGCACGCCGGGCGCGGCCATGTGGTTGCGGGCCACGAGCAGGCTCCACAGCAGCGCCAGCGCGACGCCGAGCCAGGCCAGGCGGAAGAAGACGCGCCAGCGGCGCTCGCTGCGACGGTCTTTGAGCAGCGCCTGGGCCACGGACTCGAGCGTGGCCTCGACCGCGGGGCGCGGTGCGGCAGCGGCAGCACTCGCCAGCGGCGGCGAAGGCGGCGGGGGGGACGGTGCCGGCGGTGGCAGAGGCGGCGGCGTGGTCGGCGCAAAATCGTCGGAGGGAGTCATGGCGAAGCGGGTCCTGCGGTGGGGGCCGCGTCGTCGAAAGACAGCGGCGCGATATCGCGGCAAGGATACCAAGTCACTTCGCCGCCGCTCTCGCTCACCGTCACCGGCATCAAGCGGCCACGGCCGCAGGGGCCGCCCAGGCAATGGCCGCTGGCCGGCGAATACTGTGCGCCGTGGACCGCGCAGACGATCGTCGTGCGCTCGGCATCGAGGAACTCGCCGGGGTTCCAGTCGAGTTCGGTCGGCACATGGGCGCAGCGGTTGATGTAGGCCACCACGATGCCGTCGATGCGCAGTGCGAACGCGCGCGCCGGCTGGCGCCACAGCATGACGTCGAAGCCGATGCCTCGGCCGCGTTCGATCAGTTCATCGCTGCGGCAGAGGAACTGAGCGTCATGCATTGCGCAGCAACCAGGCGTGCAGTTCACGCGTGCTGTGCGCCACATGCAGCGGCCCGAACTCGGCAAACGCCTCGTGCTCGTGCGCGCCGAACGACACGGCCACGCGCGGCGTGCCGGCGTTCTTCGCCAGCAGCAGGTCATGCGTCGTGTCGCCGATCATCAGCGTGCGCGCGGGCTCGACGCCGAGTTCGCGCATCAGCTCGTGCAGCATCAGCGGGTCCGGCTTCGACGCGGTTTCATCGGCAGTGCGCGTGCCGTCGAACAGGCCCTTCAACTGCGAATGCGCCAACGCATCGTCCAGGCCGCGGCGGTTCTTGCCGGTGGCCACGGCCAGCCGATGGTCGCGCGCCTTCAGAGCCTGCAACATCTCCAGCGTGCCGGGGAACAAGCTCAGCTCGTCTTGGCTGGCGACGTAGTGGTGGCGGTAGCGCAGGCCGAGTTCGGGATAACGCGATTCGGGCAGCCCCGGCGCGACGTGGCGCAGCGCGTCTTGCAGGCCGAGTCCGATGACGTAGGCCGCATCGGTGTCGCTGGGCGTCGGCGCGCCGACATCGGCGCAGGCGTTCTGGATGCAGCGCACGATCAGCGCGGTGGAATCGAACAGCGTGCCGTCCCAGTCGAAAACGATCAGATCAAACTTCTTCACAACAGCTCCAACAGACGCGCGCACTCATCCGGCAACGGCGCTTCCAACATGATGCGCTCGCCCGACGCGGGATGGTCGATAGCAAGATGCCGCGCATGCAGGAACATGCGCGCAAAGCGGTGCTCGCCGCGCGCCATCAGCCGGTTGGCCGCGAAGTCACCGTACTTCGGGTCGCCGACGATGGCCTGCCCTTCGTGCGCCAGGTGGACGCGGATCTGGTGCGTGCGGCCGGTCTTCAGCGTCACCTCGAGCAGCGTTTGCTGCACGAAGGCACGCGCCACCTTGACCAGCGTGATCGAGCGCCGTGCGTCCGCGTTGTCGGCCTGCACCGCACGGACATGGCGCTCGCCTTTGGCGTCGAGTGTTTTCAGCAGTGCCACGTCGATCACCTTCTTGCTCGCCGGCCAGACGCCGTTGACGAGCGCCGCATACACCTTCACCGTGCCCCGCTCGCGGAACTGATCCTGCACGTTCGTCAGCGCGCTGCGCTTCTTGGCCAGCAGCAGCACACCCGAGGTTTCCTTGTCGAGCCGGTGCACGAGTTCGAGAAACTTCGCCGTTGGCCGCGCACGGCGCAACTGCTCGATGACACCGAAGGCGACGCCCGATCCGCCATGCACGGCCACGCCGGCCGGCTTGTCGATGGCCAGCAAGTGATCGTCTTCGAACAGCACGGCAAACTCGCGCGGCGGCACGCTGCCTTCGGCTTTGGGCTCGGCGGTGCGCACCGGCGGCACCCTGACCTCATCGCCCAGCACCAGCCGCGTGTCGGCCGCCGCCCGGCCTTTGTTGATGCGCACCTCGCCCGAGCGGATGACGCGATAGACATGGGTCTTCGGCACGCCCTTCAACACCCGCAGCAGGAAGTTGTCGAGCCTTTGGCCTTCGCTGCCCTCATCGACCAGCAGCCTTTGCACCTGCGCTGGCGCTTTGCCCCCTATAATGGTTTGGACCACGTTGTTGCCGTAAGTGCTTGATTTGCTACGAGTTTAGCGGTCGCACCCGAGCAACGTGGAGGTGATGCAACACTCGCTGCGCACCGCGGGCCTCAGTCCCAGAGTGACATGGCAGCCGCGCGACGCGAGTGGCAGAGAAAAGCGAATCCAACCCTCGGCTGGCGAAGCGCCTGCCGCGACAAAAGAACAAGGTTTAACGGTGCAGGCCCTGCCTGCACCAGCGACCAGCCCCCGGACCATGCTGTTCCCGCCCGCCCCAACCAGCCACCCGCGCGCACACGATGCGCCGCGGGGCCGGTCGGCTGTGCGCGATCCATGGACCGCACCGGCTGACTCGCACGCGCCAACGCCAACGCCGCGCTGATTCTTCGCTTCGACAGCGAGACCTCCAGCGCAGCCGCGGTCCAGGGCGGTTCCTTGGTGGGCTTCGCGTTTCTCGTGCGTCGACTTGTGTGAGTTGATGTTTGGAGAACACGCAACATGAAGCGCATGCTGATCAATGCGACGCAGCCCGAAGAGCGTCGCCTGGCGATCGTCGACGGCCAGAAGCTGGTCGATTTCGAAACCGAGCTCGAAGGCCGCGAGCAACGCAAGGGCAATATCTACAAGGCGGTGGTGACACGCGTCGAGCCGTCGCTCGAAGCCTGCTTCGTCGATTACGGCGAAGACCGCCACGGCTTCCTGCCGTTCAAGGAAATCTCGAAGGCTTACTTCAAAGAAGGTGTGTCCGTCCGCGACGCCAAGATCCAGGACGTGCTGTCCAACGGCAGCGAGCTGCTGGTGCAGGTGGAAAAAGAAGAGCGCGGCAACAAGGGCGCGGCGCTGACGACGTTTGTCTCGCTGGCCGGCCGGTATCTCGTGCTGATGCCCAACAACCCGCGCGGCGGCGGCGTCTCGCGCCGCATCGAAGGCGAAGACCGCGAAGAGCTGAAGGAAAACCTCGACCAGCTCGACTACCCGAAAGGCATGAGCCTGATCGCGCGCACCGCCGGCATCGGCCGCACCGCGCCCGAGCTGCAGTGGGACTTGAACTACATGCTCAAGTTGTGGGAGGCGATCGACGGCGCGGCCAAGGCTGGCAAGGGCGCGTTCCTGATCTACCAGGAAAGCTCGCTCGTCATCCGCGCCATCCGCGACTACTTCACCGCCGACATCGGCGAGATCCTGATCGACACCGACGACATCTTCGATCAGGCCCATCAGTTCATGAACCACGTGATGCCGGAGACGGCCAATCGCGTGAAGCGCTACCGCGACGACGCATCGCTGTTCTCGCGCTTCCAGATCGAGCACCAGATCGAGACCGCGTTCTCGCGCACGGTGAACCTGCCTTCCGGCGGCGCGATCGTGATCGACCACACCGAGGCGCTGGTATCGATCGACGTCAACTCGGCGCGGGCCACACGCGGCAGCGACATCGAAGAAACCGCGACGCGCACCAATCTCGAAGCGGCCGACGAGATCGCGCGCCAGATGCGGCTGCGCGACCTGGGCGGCCTGCTGGTGATCGACTTCATCGACATGGAAGAGTCGAAGAACCGGCGCGATGTGGAGCAGCGCCTGCGCGAGGCGATGAAGTTCGACCGCGCGCGCGTGCAATACAGCGCAATCTCGAAGTTCGGTCTGCTCGAACTGTCGCGTCAGCGTCTGCGCCCTGCGCTGTCGGAAGGCAGCCACATCACCTGCCCGCGCTGCAACGGCACCGGCCACATCCGCGACACCGAATCCTCCGCGCTGCAGATCCTGCGCATGGTTCAGGAAGAGGCGCTGAAGGACAACACCGCCGCCGTGCATGTGCAGGTGCCGGTCGAGGTGACCTCGTTCCTGCTCAACGAAAAGCGCAGCGAGATCACGAAGATCGAGTTGAAGCAACGCGTCAACGTGCTGCTGATCCCGAATCCGCACATCGAAACGCCGAACTACAAGCTCGAACGTCTGCGCCACGACGACCCACGCCTCGAAGCCTACAAAGCCTCGTACACGATGATCGAGGAGCCGGACGACGAGGTCGGCATCACGCGCCGTGAGAAGGCCAAGGACCGGCAGGAGCCGGTGATCAAGGGCGTGCTGCCGGATCAGCCGGCGCCCGTGGCGCCGCCGAAGCCGGAACCGGTGGCAGTGCCGGTCGCGGTTGCGGCGCCGCGGCCGATGCCGGCACCGATCGCGATTGCGCAACCCGAGGCCGGCGGTGGCTTCTTCTCATGGGTCAAGAAGCTGTTCGGCGGCGATGCAGCGCCGACGGTCGCGCCGCAGCCGGTGGTCGTGGCCGCGCCGGTCGCTGATGCCAAGCCGAAAGCCAGCGATCGTGGTCAGCGCGCGGAGCGCGGCGAAGGCCGTGGCCAGCAACGCGGCGAGCGTGGTGGCCGCGGCGAACGCGGTGGCCGGGGTGGCCGAGGCGGTGAACGCGGCGACCGTGGTGAACGTGAAGGACGCGCTGAGGGCCTTCGTGGCGAAGGCCGCGAGCAACGCGAACCGCGCGAGAACCGCGAAGGCCGTGGCGACAACCGCCGCGGCGAGGGCCAGCCAGGCCCACGCGATCCACAACAACAGCCGCCCGTGGCGCAGCCGCCGCGTGAGGCCCGCGAACCGCGTGAGGCGCGCGAGCCCCGCGAGCCGCGTCCGCCACGCGGCGAAGGCGGACGCCGCGGCGAAGCTCCCGTGGCCAAAGCCGAGAGCGATCTGCCGCCCGCAGCGCAACTGGCCCTGATCGACGGCGCTGCCGTGCCTGCCGCGGCCGACACGCCGCAGCCGGTCGCCGAAGGCGACGCCAACGGCGACCGCGACGGCGCACGCCGCCGCCGCCGCCGTGGCGGCCGGGGCCGCAACCGCGGCGACGGTGCAGCGGGCGATGTCGCCGCGAACGGCAGCGACGAGGCCGCGCCCGAAGGCGATGGCGATGGCGATGTTGCGGACCGCGCCCGCGCGGTCGAGCCCGAGCCGCACGCACCGGCAGCGATGGCGACGGCCGAGCCGCCGTTCTCCGTTGCGACGGTCGAGCCGCCGGTTGCAGCGCCGGTGGTGTCGGCGCCCGTGGTGCCGCAGCCTGTGGCCGCCGAGCGTCCGATCGTCGTGCCCGCGCCAGCGCCCGCAGCGCCGAGCAGGCCCGAGCCTTACGCGCTGCCGATCGACCGGCTCAACGCGGTGGCCAGCCAAGCGGGTCTCGAGTGGGTGCATTCCGACAGCGACAAGGTGCGCGCCGCGCAAGCCGCGATCGCTGCCGAACCCATGCCGCCACGCGTGCCACGCGAACCCAAGCCGCCGGTGGCCGTCGATGACGGCCCGCTGGTCCTCGTCGAGACGACGAAGGATCTGTCGCAGATCAAGCTGCCT
>JANMHY010000159.1:0-4565 GCA_031375525.1 Burkholderiales bacterium | reverse complement strand
G
This sequence comes from Burkholderiales bacterium, assembly GCA_031375525.1. GTDB lineage: Bacteria > Pseudomonadota > Gammaproteobacteria > Burkholderiales > Burkholderiaceae_C > CADEEN01. The sequence continues at coordinate 4,564 of JANMHY010000159.1, read as the reverse complement.
GCAAGTCATGCCGATGCACCGGATGCAAATACAGCTTGGCAAACGTCGTCACGCCGATCAGCGCCCAGCCCGCGCGCTTGACGAGGCCCATCACACCGCCCTGCGCCTTGGCTCGCGTGATGCCGTCGCTGGCTTCGAGCAAGCGGCGCAGGCCAGCGCGGAATTTTTCATCGTTGGTGTCCAGAGAGATCGGGAAGACCTGCTTGCTGATCTCGGTCGTGATGTCGAACACCGTGTAGTCGTACTGATCCGGGTCGATCCCCATCGCGATGTGCAGCGCCGGGCGCGTGTGATCGCGCACGAACATCGTCGCGTACACGGCGAGCAGGAAGAAGCGCACCCAGAGCAGGTTCGCGCCGCGCAGCAGTTGCGGATTCGCGCGCATGATCAACGCGAACGATTCGCCGTGGCGGAATTCGTCGTTGCACCAGCGCAGGAACCATTTGAAGATCGGGTGGAAGCGCTTGTCCGGGTGGCGCTCCAACTGGCGGAAGATCGTGATGTAGCGCGCGTAGCCGATCTTCTCGGAGAGATACGTCGCGTAGAAGATGTACTTGGGCTTGAAGAAGGTGTACTTCTTGGAGGCCTTGAGGCCGGCCAGATCGACGCCCAGGCCGTAGTCGCGCAAGCTGGCGTTGATGAAGTTGGCATGGCGCGATTCGTCGCGCGTCATGTAGGTCATCAACTGCTTGATGTCCGGGTTCGTGACGTTCTTGCGGATCTCGTTGTAGAGCAGGCAGCCCGAGTACTCGCTGGTGATCGAGCTGACGAGGAAGTCGAGAAACTCCTGTTGCAGCTCGGGCGGGAGCTGCTTGATCTCGTCCTTGAACGTGGCGTCGCGCTGGAAGTGGTCGTGGTTGTTGTCGCCCTCGTACTCGGCGAGCATGGCGTCCCACTCTTTGCGCACCGGGTTCATGTCGAGGCGGTTCATCGCCGCGAAATCGGTCGTGTAGAAGCGCGGGCTGATCAGCGTTTCGCTTTTCGCGGCGCGCATCACGTCTTCGCGAGACTCGATGGGTTGTGCAGTCATTGTGTTGCTCCTTGAGGCAGCCAACGCGCGAAGACCGCAGCGTTGGTCGGACCGAAAGATTCGAGGTCGATGCGTGAGCCTGTCACCGGGTCGGTCAGTGTCAGGCGGCCGTCAGCGCGCGAGATGAGTTGCAGCGGTAGGTCGCTGACGAGGCCACGCAGCTTGCGCTCGCGCACCACCGCGCGCAGCGTGCCGCGCAGAAAACCCTGTTCGCCGTGCACGGTGTCGATCGTCGCGCCGCTGGGCGCATCGACGATGGCGATGCCGCCGTCGGCCTGGTCTTTGAAATGCAGCGCGCGTTGGGCGACAGTTTGCGCATCCTGCTGGCGGCCGTCGAAGCCCGACCAGCGCGCCAGGCCGACGCCGCCCAGCGTCAGCGCGACGACGGCGCCGGCCAGCACCAGCGCGATTCGCGGGAACACGGCAACAGGCGCGGCGGCTTGCATGGCGGCTTACTGTGCAACGAGCACCGGGCGCACGCCGCGGGCCGGGGCGGTGGGTGACTCGCGCTTCGGCGCGGCCGCTACGCCGTTGACTTCGCTCCACGCCGTGGCCAGCAGCGCCGAGACAGCCTCGGCATCCGGCAGCGCGCGCAGCATCGGCTGCGTCTGCGTCACGCGCCACGGCCGCACATGCGGCCACAGGTGCAGCCAGGCGATGCGCGTGCCGCGCTCCAGCGTCAACGCGATGTCCTGGCAGCCGCTGCCGGCGTGGCGCAGATCGGCGCTTTCGATGCGTTTGAGGGGCAGGTTGTAGGTCACGGTCAGCACGATGCCGATGCGCATGACGACGCGCTTGTTGGTCAGCGTGTAGGCGGTGGTGCGCGCGCTCCACCAGCCCAGCAGCAACAACAGGCCAAGGCCGAGCGCGAAAAAGACCGCCAGCCATTTCAGCGACGCGAAGGCCTCGGCGAGGCTTTGCGTGTCGGCCATCACGCTGACAAAGCGCCAGGCCAGCATCAGCGCGAAATAGACCGCGACCTTGCGCGTGTGGAAGACGCGCCGCGCCAGCACCTTCCAATCCGGCGCGCCTTGCCAGAGGATGCGTTCGCCCTCGGGCAGAGTTTCGGGCAAGCCGTACTGGGCTTCGAATTCGTGCTCACGTGCGATGTGCGGCTTCATGTCCTGCTCCTACACGATGCATTCCGCGCGACTCGGATCGGCATACAAGGTGCCCGCACCGTAGTACGCGCTGATGCGCTCTTCTTCGAGCAGCGTCACGCGGTCGGTGGCGCGTGTGGCCGGCACGCCGGCGAACTGATGCGCGTAGAGCGCATCGACGGTGACACCGCCGCGGGCGACGCTGGCAAACGGCATCGGCACCAGCACGCGGCGCGTGCCGCCGGCGGCGGTGGAGACCTCGGCTTCGAGGTAACGGAAGTTCATCTCGCCGCGGTCGATCCACAGATCGCGGATCGTGCCGGCCTGGTCGCCCTTGGCATCGAGCAGCGCCAGGCCACGCGGGTCGGTGTCGCGTGCGCTGACGCCGAACTCGGGCGCCATCGACAGCGGCACGATCTTCGGCTCGCCGTGGTGGTCGAGGTCGGCTTCGTCGGGGCGCAATGCGGACCATGAGCCGGGGCCGACGCCGGCGCTGAGCAGGTCACCCACCGGCTCCAGCGGCGAACTCGCGGTCCTGTAGGCGCGCTCGACGTTCTGCGGCTGCGCGGGCTCATGCTCACGCGGGATCTGGATCTCCTGGCCGTTGTCGAGCAGATACGTCTTCGGCGACGGCGTCGGCGGCCAGCCTTCGATCCAGCCGTCGCCTTCGCTGACCATCGGATAGCCCTCGCGGTGGCCCTCGCGGATCAGGTAGTAGATGAGGCCGGCGAAGAAGATCCAGAACAGGTACAGCACGAGCTGTGCGACATCGACGTACTGGGTGATGGCTCCTTTGCCCATGGATGGCTCCTTGTTGGTTAGCCTGGGAATTCGGCGAGGCCGAAACGGGGGGAAGACGTGGCTTGCGTTGCTGCCGGTCCGCGCCGCACCAGCGGCCCGAGCACGATCAGCGTGGCAAATAACATCGCGAGTTCGAGGTGATAGACGGCCGAGTAGCCAGTGGCCGGGTTTTGCAGCGCTTCGCCCAACCAGCCCGCGGTGGCGGCGTGGGAGACGACATCGCGCAAAGCGCCGCCGAGCGCAACGGCCGCGCCTGCGCAAGTCGCTTGCGCGGCGCCCCAGGCACCGAGCACGAGGCCGTTCATGCCGTGGCCTTCGAGGCCCATCGCGGCGCTGAGCGTGCCGACGGCGAAGAAGCCGCCGCCGAAACCGATCAACGTCGCACCGATGCGAAACAGACTCGGCGCATCGACCGGCTCGGCAAAGATCACGGCGGAAAAACCGGCCAGGCCGAAGAGCACGCCGACCGCGGCCACGCGCTGCGGGTCGCCGCCGCGCGCGAGCGTGCGCGCTGACAGCGCAAACGCCAGCAGCGCGCCGCCGGCCATCAACGCGGTGAGCTGCGTCGTCGCGCCAACACCGAGGTGCATGATCTCGCCACCGTAAGGCTCGAGGATCACGTCCTGCATGTTGAAGGCCGCCGTGCCCAGGCCGACGGCGAACAGGAAGCGCTTGACTTGCGGTTGCGAGGCGAAGCGCTGCCAGTGCACGCGGAAGGTCTCTTTCGCCGCTGGCTGTTTGCCGCGCAGGCTGTTGCGCGGCTCCTGCTTCCACATCGCGATGGCGTTGAACAGCACGCTGGCGATCGCCGTGCCTTGCACCACTTGCACCAATCGCGTGTGCGTGTAGTCGGCGAGCAGCACGCCGAAGACGAGGCTGGCGCCGACCATGCCGACGAGCAGCATCACGTACAGCAGCGCTACGACGCGCGGGCGTGTGGCTTCGGGGGCGAGGTCGCTGGCGAGCGCCAGGCCCGCGGTCTGCGTGGTTTGCAGGCCCGCGCCGGCGAGCACGAAGGCCAGTGCCGCGGCGGCGTGGCCGGCCCACAGTTGGATGGGGTTCTCGCCGCTAAGCAGGATCAACGCGAACGGCATGATCGCCAGGCCGCCGAACAGCGCCAGCGTGCCGAACCAGACGAAGGGCACGCGCTTCCAGCCGAGGAAACTGCGGTGCTGATCCGACTTGAAGCCGATCAGCGCGCGGAACGGCGCGGCCACCAGCGGCAGCGCGACCATCAGCGCCACCAGCCACGCGCCGACGCCGAGCTCGACGATCATCACGCGGTTCAAGGTGCCGACCATCAGCGCCGTCGCCATGCCGACCGAGACCTGGAACAGCGACAGCCGCAGCAGGCGCGACAGCGGCAGGTCGGCCGACGCCGCGTCGGCAAACGGCAGCCAGCGCTCGGGGATGCGCTGCCAGTCGAGACTGGGCATCAGGCCGCGGCGCGTGATGAAGCTCATACCCTCTTCAACTCCAGGGCCTGCGATGTGTAGAAGCCGCTCGAGATGCGCAGCGTGCGCGCCGGCGCAAAGCCTTGCAGCCACGGCTCGGCGGCGATCTGGCGGTACAGCGATTTTTCGGCAACGGGTTCGATCCACGGCGCACGGTCGCTGCGCGGAAACAAGCGGCC
>JANMHY010000824.1:0-3934 GCA_031375525.1 Burkholderiales bacterium | reverse complement strand
CCGCCGGATGTGATGAACCACAACCTCGAGACGGTGCCGCGCCTGTACAAGGAAGCGCGGCCTGGCAGCGACTACGCCTTCAGCCTGAACCTGCTGAAGAAGTTCAAGGCGCTGTTCCCGCACATCCCGACCAAGAGCGGCCTGATGGTTGGCCTGGGCGAGACCGACGACGAAATCCTCGCCGTGATGCGCGATATGCGCGCGCATCAGATCGACATGCTGACGATCGGCCAGTACCTGGCGCCGAGCGGCCACCACCTGCCGGTGCGGCGCTACGTGCATCCGGACACGTTTGCGATGTTCGAGCGTGAAGCCAACACGATGGGCTTTTCCCATGCCGCCGTCGGTGCGCTCGTGCGCTCGAGCTACCACGCCGACGAGCAGGCTCATGCGGCCGGCGTCAGCTCAGCCTGACGGGTTCGCGCGCGGCCTTTTGTCACGAGCCGGCGGCGCGCCGGCAACGTCTGCGCCATTTGCTTGCATCTGGTGCCGCCTGCAAACGTGTTCGGCAGGCACGCTTCGCGGATGCAATTCTTCTATCTGAAAACGATCGCCGCCATGCTGCTGCTGGCGCTGCTTCAGGCTTGCGGCGGCGGGGGCGGCGACGACACCAACACCGCCAACAGCGACGCCGCCGCGGCAGCGCCCACCACCCCGAGTACACCGGCGCCCGCCGCGTCCTCGCCGACAAGCAGTGCGCCGGCGGCCGACACCACCTGCGGCCTGGCGAACTTCGAGGCCGATGCGCTGCGCCTGGTCAACCAGCAGCGCGCGGCGGGCGCCACCTGCGGCTCACGCGGCAGCTTTGCGCCCGCCGCGGCGCTGACGTGGAATGCGCGGCTGGCCAACGCGGCGTACGGGCACTCGCGCGACATGGCCGACAACAACTACTTCAGCCACGACAGCCTCGACGGCCGCAGCATGGCGGATCGCATCAATGCCACCGGCTACACCTGGAGCACGATCGGCGAGAACATCGCCGCCGGCTACACCAGCTTGCAGGGCACGGTCAACGGCTGGATGGCCAGCGAGGGCCATTGCGCCAACCTGATGAACCCGCGCTTCACCGAGTTCGCCCTGGCCTGCGCTCGCAACGACGCCAGCCAATACCGCCTCTACTGGACCCAGAACCTCGGCCGACCCTGAGGTCGCGCCGCACGCCCGATCGTTAGGATCGCGCGCATGGGGACACGGGGTCTGATCGATGACATCGAGTGATCGGCTCGGCGCGCTCGATGCGCTGCGCGGCTTTGCGGCGCTGTGGGTGGTCTTGCACCATTTCGCCGAAGGCCAGCACATGCCGGCGCTGCTGCAGGCGCTGCCGCCTTGGGTGGTGACGGGCGTGTTCCGCGCCGGCGAACTCGGCGTCTCGGTGTTTTTCGTCCTGAGCGGCGTCGTCATGGTGCTCGCGGTGCAGCGCCTGCACTTCGATGGTCACAACGCCGCGCGTTTCGTCTGGCGCCGCCTGGTCAGGCTGTGGCCGCCGTATGCCGCCGCGGTGGCACTCGGGGTGGCCATCGCGCTGGCCAAGTGGTGGCTCGCGGGGCCAGAAGTCCAAGTGCCGTCAGCCGCGGAGGTGGCCTTGCACCTGGTCTTCTTGCAGGACATGGCCGGTGTGACGCCGATCTCGGCGGTCTTCTGGACGCTGTGTCTGGAAGTCCAGTTCTACATCGTCTTTGCGCTGACGCGCTGGTTGTCCGACCGGCTGGCGGACTTGGCGGGCGCCGATGCAGCGCGGCGCGAGCGCTGGCGCATCGGGGTCTGGTATGCCTGGGGCGCGCTGGTGTTGTCGTGGCTCGTCGGCGCTTTGGCCATGCCGATGTGGCATGGCAGTTTCCTGTCGTTCTGGTACGGCTTCGTCGCCGGTGTGTTGTGCGGTCTGGCGCTCGTGCAAGGCCGCCACGCGGTGGCGGTGGCGGCCGCTTGTGCGGCGGCGATTGCGCTGGCCGGCTGGGCGCATGCCGAGGCCTATGCGACGACGGCGGGCCTGACGGCCCTGTTCGTCCTCACGCTGAGTCGATGGCCGGCCCTGCAGGCCTCGCTGGCCAACAGCGTATGGGCCCGGCTCGGCCTCGTCTCGTACAGCCTGTACCTGTTCCACAACCCGGTGACCGCGCTGACGATGCGCGTCTATCGCGCTCTGTTGGGGTCCGGGTTGGCCGCCGACCTGCTGGCGCTGCCGGTGGCGCTGGCGGCCTGCATCGCGGCGGCGCTGCTGGTGTACCTCGGCATCGAACGAGCGGCCATCGGCTGGAGCCGCGGCATCCCGTTTCGCCGCAGCGACGAGGCAGCCGGCCTCGCCCGGGCCTGACGCGCCGCAGCGCGTCAGCCTGGCTCGGACAACAGCTCGCCGATCAGTTCGTGCAGCGCCGAAAAATCCGGCGTGCCGAGGTAGCGCTTGACGATGCGGCCTTGCTTGTCGATCAGGAACGTCGTCGGCGTTTGCTTGACGTCGCCGAAGGCCCGCGCCAGCGCGCCGCTCTGGTCGAAGGCCACGCCGAACGGCAGCGCACGCGATCGCGCGAAGTGCGCGACGAAAGCCGGCTGGTCGTAGTCCATCGCCACGGCGAGGGTCTGGTAGCCGCGCGCGCCGAACTTCTGCTGCGTGCTGGCGATCTGCGGCATCTCGGCGACGCAAGCCACACAGCTCGTCGCCCAGAAGTTGACCAGCAGCACCTGGCCGCGCTGCGCGCCGGTGGAGCCGACGCTGCCGTCGAGCAAGGTATAAGACACGGCCGGCGCGGCCTCGCGGGCGTCGAGCCCACGCCACGCCGCTGCGCCCGCGACGCCGAGCGCGGCGGCGATGATCACAATTGAAGAGCGGGTCAGCTTCACCAGGAGACAGTGCAATGCAACGCCGTCAGTTTACGAGCCACATGATCGTCTTGCCGGCAGCCGGGCTTCCGGGCGCCGCCTTCGCCGGCCTGTTCAGCGAGACCGATGCGGCGGCCGGCGTGCGCACGGCGCTGGAGCGCGGCGCCACGTCGGCCGTGTCGCTGCTCGGCCGCAGCGATGGCTTCCTCGGCAATCCCAAGGTGCGCATCGAGTTGCCCGGATTTCTGAAGGACGCGGCCAAGCTGCTCAAGGCCACGGGCCAGGGAAAGCGTGTCGATGAGCTGGTGACGGCGATGAACCGCGCCGCCGAAGCTGCCGTGCCGGAAGCCAAGGCGCTGCTGCTCGGCGCGGTCAAGGCGATGTCGGTCGAAGACGCGTCGAAGATCGTCAAGGGCGGCGAGACCTCGGTAACGCAATTCTTCACCACCAAGACGCGCGAACCGCTCGGCGGCAAATTCCTGCCGATCGTCGAGCGTGCGACGGAGAAGGTGTCGCTGGCGAAAAAGTACGACGCGATGGCAGGCAAGGCGGCCGGCCTGGGCCTGATGAACAAGGAAGAGGCCAACCTCAACGGCTACGTCACCGGCAAGGCGCTCGATGGCCTGTTCTTCATGATCGGCGAAGAAGAAAAGAAGATACGCAAGGACCCCATCGGCACCGGCAGCGCCATCCTGAAAAAGGTCTTCGGTGGCTGAGTGCGCGGTTTGATCTGTCTCGGGCTCGCGCTCGCAGCCTGCACGCCCGTGCTCAACTGGCGCGAGGTGCGCCCTGAAGGCAGCCAGGTGCGCTCGATGTTCCCGTGCAAACCGGCCAGCCACGCGCGGCGCGTCGCGATTGCGGGCCAGACCCTGGAGAGGTCGATGTTGGCCTGCTCGGTGGACGAGACCGTGTACGCGCTGTCGTTTGCCGATGTGACAGAGCCGGCGCGCGTCGGCGCGGCGCTCGATGAGCTCGGGCGTGCCGCGCAGTCGAACCTGCAGTCGCAGGGCGGCGCGGCCATACAGCCCGCTGCGGTGGTGGGCATGACGCCGCACCCGCAGTCCGCGCAGTGGCGCTTGTCCGGACGTCTGCCGGATGGCCGCGCCGTGCAAGAGCGCGT
>JANMHY010000140.1:0-3778 GCA_031375525.1 Burkholderiales bacterium | reverse complement strand
AGAGCTTGTCGGGCAGCACGGCGTCGGGCTGCGTGGTCGTGACGTCGATCGTCTGCGCATCGATCTTCTTCGCGCCGCTGATGCCGAGCATCTGGTTCTTGCGCTGCGAGGCCTTGTCCAGGGCGCGTTCGATCGAGAACACGGCGTCCTCGGCGGTCAACGGCGTGCCGTCGTGGAACTTCACGCCTTGGCGCAGCTTGAAGCGCCAGGTCGTGGCGTTGAGCATCTCCCACGACGTGGCCAGCGACGGTTCGAGTTTGAAATCCTTGCCGCGGTTGACCAGGCCTTCGTAGATCTGCGTCACCACGCGCGAGTGGTAAAGCAGCGCCAGCGCATGCGGGTCCATGCTCTGTGGATCGAAGGCGCTGGCAAAGCGCAGCGTCTTGCCTTGCGCCAGCGCGCTGCTGGCCGCCAACGCAAAAGTCAAGCCGATCAACAAACGTCGCATCGTCACTCCTTCACTTCGGCAAATTACCGACGACACCCTGCACGAACCAGTCCATCTTCGCAATCGCCTCGTCGCCGAGTGCGCCGCGCTCCTGGCGCACGCGACCGTCCTGATCGACCAGGCGGCCGATGAACGGGCCCGCGCTGCCGGCAACGAGCGCCTTCTCGCGCGCCGCGAGTTCGCGCTTCACCTCGGCGGGCACGGCCGCATGCACGGCCGACAGGCGCACCATGCCGTCCTTCATGCCGCCCCACATCGGTTGCGGCTTCCACGTGCCGGCAACCACCGCTTGCGCGACGCGCGTGTAGTAGCCGCTCCAATCCGACGTCACCGCCGCCAGTTGCGCATCGGGTGCGAAGCGCGACATGTCGCTCTGGTAGCCGATGACCTTGACGCCGCGCTCCTGCGCCGTCTGCGGCACGGCCGGTGAGCCGCTGTGGTTGGCCAGCACGTCGGCGCCGCCGCCGATCAGCGCCAGCGCTGCCTCGCGCTCCTTCGGCGGGTCGAACCAGGTGCCCAGCCAGGCCACGCGCACGGTGGCGTTCAGGTTGGCGGCGCGCATGCCCAGGGCAAAGGCGTTGATGCCCTGAATGACCTCGGGCAGCGGGAACCCGGCCACATAACCGGCGACGCCGCTCGGGCTCGATTTGCCGGCCAGCCAGCCGGCGAGCCAGCGGCCCTCGTAGAAGCGCGCGTTGTAGGTGTTCAAGTTGGCGGCGGTCTTGTAGCCGCCGGCATGTTCGAAGGCCACGCCCTTGTAGTCGGCAGCAACGCGCAGCGCCGGTTCGAGATAACCGAAGCTGGTGGCAAAGACCAGGCGCATGCCGTCGGCCGCCATCTCGCGCATCACGCGTTCGGCGTCGGCGCCTTCGGGCACCGCTTCGACGACGCGCGTCTGCACGCTGGCGCCGAGCGCCTTTTCCATCGCCTGGCGCGCCTGGTCGTGCTGGTAGGTCCAGCCGGCCTGGCCGATCGGGCTGACATAGACGAAGCCGATCTTCAGCGGTTCGGCAGCGGAGGTGGGTGACGTCACGAGCGCGCACGACATGACAAGCAGCGGCGCGCCGATGAGGTTTTTGAGCATGGTTGTCCTCGACATGGCCACAGGGTGGGAACACAAACGCGCGGTGGCACGCGGCGCTTGTAGGACAACGTCCAGGTCGGGATTGTAAGGAGAGCATGATCGGGCAGCGGGTGCTTCAATCTCGCGGCTCACCGGCGGATCGACATGCACATCGCCATCTGGCTCTTCACGCTCATTGGCCTGGCCATCTGGTCGCTGCTCACCTGGGGCTTGCACGCACTGTTGTCGATCGATCCGAAGTGGCTCGACGACGTCGAAGCGCTGGTCAAGAACGTGCCCTACGCCGACCTGATCGAGCGCTGGTTCCCCGGCTGGCAGCAGTTGCTCGGCGTGGCGATGGATTTGGCGCAGACGGTCCTCGGCTGGGTCGGCAGCAACGCGCCGCTGGTGGCGTGGATCGTCTGGGGCATCGGCGCGCTGATGCTGCTCAGCATCGGCGGCACGCTGTCGCTGCTGGTCTGCCTGGCGAGCGAGAAGAAACCGGCGGCGCCGACGGCAGGCCTGTCAACGTAGATTCTTGCGCAGCACCAGCTCGAGGCCCGACCAGACCTCGCTGACTGCGCAGACCTTCACATCGACCCAACCGAGCGGCAGCGCGAGTTGTCGGGTCGTGTCCTTGCGAGCGGCCCGGCGGCGCTCATCGCGCCGCCGCAGCAAAGTGCGCGTCGAGCTCGGTGATCCAGCGCGTCTTGTCTGCCGCGCTCGCAAAGCTCGCTTCGAAGCTGTTGCGCGCCAGCGTGTAGGCGTCGCGCGCGCTCAAGCCCGGTAGCGCGGCGAAGGTGTCGACGAAGTTCTGGTTCAAGTAGCCGCCGAAATACGCCGGGTCGTCGCTGTTGATCGTGGCGCACAAGCCGGCTTGCAGCAGCGCCGGCAGGTTGTGCTGCGCCAGCGTGGGAAACACGCGCAGCTTGACGTTCGACAGCGGGCACACCGTCAGCGGCATGCGCATCGCCGCCAGACGCTGCACCAGCGCCGCCGACTCGACGCAGCGCACGCCGTGGTCGATGCGCTCGACATGCAGCACGTCGAGCGCCGACTCGATGTAGGCCGGCGGCCCCTCCTCGCCCGCATGCGCGACCAGGCGCAGGCCGAGCGCGCGCGCATGGGCGAAGACGCGCGCGAACTTTTCCGGCGGATGGTCGCGCTCGCTCGAATCCAGGCCGACGCCGATCAACTGCTCGCGCCACGGCAGCGCGGCGTCGAGCGTGGCCATCGCGTCGACTTCGCTCAGATGGCGCAGGAAGCACAGGATCAATTTCGCCTGCACGCCCCACTCGGCGTGCGCGCGGTGGCAAGCGTGCGACAGGCCGAGGATGACATGCTTCATCGGCACGCCGCGCGCGGTGTGCGTCTGCGGATCGAAGAAAATCTCGGCGCAGCGCACGTTCTCGGCCGTGGCTTTCTCCAGGTAGGCGAAGCCGAGATCGAAAAAATCCTGCTCGGTCAGCAGCACCGAGGCGCCGGCGTAGTAGATGTCGAGAAAACTCTGCAGGTCCGAAAACGCATAGGCCGCGCGCAGCGCCTCGATGTTCGGGGTCGACAACGCGACGCCGTTGCGCGCCGCCAGCGCAAAGATCATCTCCGGTTCGAGCGAACCTTCGATGTGGATGTGCAGCTCGGCTTTGGGCATCGTGCGCAAGAGCGAGGGCAAGCGCTCGCGCGGGATGCGATCGAAGTCGATGTTCATTTGCGCAACACCTCCCTTCGGTGGCCGATGCGCACGACGATCACGACCAGGCGCTGATCGACGATGCGCGCCACGATGCGGTAGTCACCCAGCCGGTATTTCCAGAACTCGCCGAGCGTGTCGCCGCGCAGCGCCTCGCCGATCGAGCGCACGTCTTCCAGCACCGCGACGCACTGACGAAGAAAGGCCGCGATGCGCCTGGCGATCGCCGGATCGAGCTTGCGAAGCTCTTTGGCCGCGCCGGCATCAAACTCAACCTTCCACGCCAAGCTGTGCCTCCACCTCGTCGAGCGACAGGGTCTTGCTCTTGCCCTTCTCGATCAGCGCATAGCGCTTCTGCGCGAGGTAGAGGTCTTCGAGATCGTCGATGTACTCGACGATGGCTTCACGCGCGTACTGGCTCTTGGTGCGGCCGGTTTTCTTGGCCAGCGCGTCGAGCCGGGCTTCGATGTCGGGCGGCAATCGCAAGGCAAGCATGATCGGGCTCCATTGCTATACACGTATAGCGTCAATTCTCTCATGTCGTGCGGCCCAAAGCAAAAGGCCGCCGAGGTTGCCC
>JANMHY010000132.1:0-3182 GCA_031375525.1 Burkholderiales bacterium | reverse complement strand
TAGTACGGCGAGTGGCTCTTCGCCAGATTGGCCTTGAGCAGCGCGTCGCTGTCGGCCCACAAGCCGGCCTGGCCTTGCAGGTAGGCCACCGCGGTGATGACGGCCTGGCGCTCGTAGCCGTCGGTGATATCGCGGTCCATGCGCGCCGAGCCCTCGCGCACTTCCTTGACCAAGGCTTCGGGCAGCTTCGGTGCGGTCGCGTCCTTGGGCTGACCCAGGCGCGCCAGGCTCACGCGCTCGTTCAACGCGCTGACGCGGTCGCCGCGCGACAGCGTGGCGTCGTTCTGCAGGCGAGCGAGCGCGGCATCGAACTGCGCGGCCAACGGTGCGCGCTCGGCGCTGTCGTCGGCGGTCAGCGCCTTGACCATCGCCGCCGCGCCGTTGGCGATCACGTCCATGTGCGTGCGCGTGGCCGCCGGGTCGGCGAGCACGCGCGTCACGCGCTGCGAGAGCGCGGCGTCGGGCTTGACGCCCTTGCCGTCGTCGCTGGCGGCCAGCGCCTTCAGCCACAACCGCGTCGTCGTTTCGCCGTCGCCGGCCGGCGCTTTCGCGGCCAGCTCGGCCAGCACCGCCGGCCGATCGGCCGCGCCGACGAGGCCGCTGTCATCGACCTCCCACGAGTGGAAGGCCAGCATGCGCCACTCGTTGGCGCTGATCGTCTTGCCGCTGCGTGCATCGGCGAGCACCGCGGCGATCGGCCGCCCGCCGGCGAGGCCAGCTTCGAGCAGCGACAACACCTGCGGCGCATCGGCCTCGCCGGGCAAGCGCGTGATCTCGCTGCCGTCGGGCGTGAAGAGCACCATCGTCGGATAGCCGCTGACCTTGAAGCGCGCGCCGATCTTCTGCGCCGCGGGCCGGTCGCCATCGACGAACACGGCGACGAAGTGTTTGCTCTGCGCCGCAAAATCCTGGCGATTGAACAGCGTCGCCTTCAATTGGTTGCACGGCGGGCACCAGTTCGCGCCCCAGTACAGCAGCAGCGGTTTTTTCTGCGCCTTGGCCTGCGTGAACGCACGCTCAATGTCGGCGTCGGCCGCGGCGACGAGCCAAGCGACGTTGGCTGACGGCAGATCGCCGGGTTTGGCTTGGACGCACAGCGCGGCAGCGAGCGCGCATGCGGCGACGAGGCTCTTGAAGGGGTTCGACAACATGCGCTGCATTGTGCGCCGCGCCGGCTCAGGTTGCAGCGTCCGGCGGCTCGCCGAGATGGCGCTGCGCCTCGTCGTCACCCAGCGCCACCGGCGCCGCGCGCGCGAGCGCCATCCACACGGCGAACGGCAGGCCGGCCTCGAACGGCATCGCCCGTGCCGGGGCGCTGCGCAGCACGTCGAGCACCGTGAAGTTCTCGCCGCGCGCGACCATGACGCCGCAGTCGGGCGGAATCTCGTCGGCGTCGCCGATGCCGTCGGCGAGCACGTACCAGCAGGCGCCGGCCATGCCGAGGTAGGCCGCGCGCTTGGCCTCGTGGCGCAGATCGGACAGCAGGTCGGCGCGCCGCACCTTGATCTCATGGACCTCGGGTTGCAGGTAGCCGGCGACGCTGGTCTGGCGAAGCGAAAACACGTCCGGCATCGCCATTGCCCAGCGTTCGCCCTTCGGATGCGCTGTGTCGGCAACGCGCGCGCGCAGCGACAAGCCGCGCCACGCAATGCGTCCGGCGCGCTGCTGTTCGAGCACGACGCGCCCCACCAGCGCTTCATGGGCATCGCGCGCCTTGCGGTGGCCTTGCAGCGTCGCCGCAAGCACGGCGATGCCGGCATCGCTGACACGCAGCGTCTCGCATCCGCGAACGTCGCGCACGCGCTCCAACAACCCGGCGGCGAGCAGCTCGACTTCGATCATGTCCTGGCACGGCCAGCCGGCCGAGCGCCAGACCTCGCGCAGTCGGCGGCGGTGGGCGGCAGTCAGCGGCAGTGAAGGCGGCATGCAAGCGAGCTGAATGGCAAAGCGCGTCGGCGAGCCTACATTGAAGCCATGAATACCACCGTCACCCAACCGCGCACGATCGAACGCCTCATCACCGGCCAGCCGACCAGCGACGGCGCCGGCGTCAAGCTGACGCGCGTGCTGACGCAAGACCTGCAGCGCCGGCTCGATCCGTTCCTGATGCTCGACGCCTTCGGCAGCGACGCGGCCGACGACTACATCGCCGGCTTCCCCGACCATCCGCATCGCGGCTTCGAGACCGTGACCTACATGCTCGCCGGGCGCATGCGCCACCGCGACTCAGCCGGCAACGAAGGCCTGCTGCAGAGCGGCGGCGTGCAATGGATGACCGCCGGCCGCGGCGTCATCCACAGCGAGTTGCCCGAGCAGAGCGAAGGCCGCATGGAAGGTTTTCAGTTGTGGCTCAACCTGCCGGCCAAGGACAAGATGAATGCGCCGTGGTACCGCGACATCCAGAGCGATGACGTGCCGCAATGGCAAGGTGCGGGTGTCACAGCGCGCGTGATCGCCGGCGCGACGCACGGCGTGCAAGGCGCCGTGCAGCGCGACTGCACCGAGCCGCTGTACCTCGATCTGCATCTCGACGCCGCTGCGACGTTCGAGCAGCCGCTGCCCGAATCACACAACGCGTTTGTCTATGTCTATCGCGGCGGCTTGCAGGTCGGCGCGCAGCCGGTGCCGTTGCAGCGCATGGCGATTCTCGGCAATGCAGGTGACGGCGTGCGCCTCGTCGCAGGATCAGAAGGTGCCCGCGCCATTCTGATCGCCGGCAAGCCGCTCAAGGAGCCGATCGTTCAGCATGGCCCGTTCGTGATGAACACGCAGCAGGAAATCTTCAAGGCGGTCGAAGACTTCCGCGCCGGCCGGCTCGCCTAAGCCACGCTCGGGCCAGCGCCGGGCCGCTCCCAAGCGTCCGGCCCGAGCCTCCCCTCGGGGGAGTGCTCGCGCAGCGAGCGAGGGGCCGTCATGACACCTTCACGCCTTTCCAAAACGCGAGCCGGTCTTTGATGTTGGCCGCGGCCTCGCTCGGCTGCGGGTAATACCAGACCGCGTCCGGATTCATCTCGCCGTTGACGAGCAGGCTGTGGTACCTCGCCTGCCCTTTCCACGGGCAACTCGTGCGGTGGTTCGAGAACGCCAGGTACTCGCGCTTGACGCTGCTCTCGGGGAAGTAGTGGTTGCCTTCGACGACGACGGTGTCGTCACTCTCGGCGATGACGGCGCCGTTCCAGACT
>JANMHY010000130.1:0-2816 GCA_031375525.1 Burkholderiales bacterium | reverse complement strand
ACCGCCTTGGCCTGCGTCATCGTGATGTTGACGTGGTGGCGCGTGTAGCTCGAGGTCTTGACGCGGATGCCGCGCTTCATGCCCTCCTCGCCGAGGTAGGCGCCCCAGGGCCACGCCGCCACCATGACGTGAATGGTGTTGCCTCTGGGTGACACGCCGAGCTTCTCCGAACCGATCCAGGTCAGCGGCCTGATGTAACAGCTACGCAGGCCGTTCGTGCGCACGACCTGGCGCGTTGCCTCCATGATCTGCTCGGGCGCGAACGGGATCTTCATGCGCAGGATCTTGGCGCTGTTGAACAGACGCTCGGTGTGCTCGCGGTGGCGGAAGATGGCCGTGCCACCGACCGCGTCGTAAGCGCGCACTCCTTCGAAAGCGCCGCAGCCGTAATGCAGCGTGTGCGACAGCACATGAATCTTGGCGTCGCGCCACTCGACCAGGTGGCCGTCCATCCAGATTTTTCCGTCACGGTCGTGCATCGACATGGGGCCGCTCGCCAGGGGTCAAAGGAGATCAATTCTAGGCTTTGGGCGAGCGCGGCTGCCCGTCCGCGCGCACCTCGTCGGCGCGCGCTGGTGGCCGTGCGAATGCGGGCCTCTCCCCCCGAACCAGGGGCGCGGTCAGGTTGCCCACAAGTAACGCCGCTAGAACAATCCACGTCACGAGCCGACACTGGTTCGCTCGCTGATTTGTGATCCGCAGCATTGACGGAGGTGGGGTGAAGACAGACGGTTGGCTGAGGGCGGTTTCGAGCGTCGTTGTGCTCTGCGGCGCCGTTGTTGCGCAGGCCGCGCCGATGTCTGGTGCCGCGGACTGCGCGGCGCTGGCGCGTCACCCGAGCTGGGCCGAGTGCGCGGCCGAGTTTTCTGTCGGCGCCACCGGCGCCGGCACCGCGTTCGACGGCCCGTTCCAGTGGCGATTCGATGACGACGGCGAGGCGGTGGCGTCGATGGACTTCACGACCCTGGCCGTCAAGCCCGGCAGCGGCTCGCCTCAGGTGAGGGTCGAGGCCCCGACGACGGTTGCCGCCATCCCCGAGCCGCACACCAATCTGCTGATGCTGGCCGGGCTGGCGGCCATCGGCTTCATGGCGACGCGGCGTCGCCGGCCGTGACCGCGGCGGCGCCTTGGCGCCGCAACTGCCAGTGCGTGCAGCGGCCGCTCGCGAACGTCAACTCGACCTCATCCCCGCCGCCGTCGCGCCAGGCAAAAACTTGCGGCTCATCGCTGACCTTGCGGCCCAGGCTGCGCGTCAGGCCGATCACCTCCGGCAGGCGCAGACCGACGTTGAGCTTGGCGTTGAACATCACCGCGCTGTCCACATGGCCCAGCGGCGACTGCGCGGCGTTGCGCAGCACGCGCAGCGTGCGGCTGAATTGCAGCAGCAGCCAGAACGCGATCACCGAGAGCGCGAGCACGAGGCCCCGCCAGCCGTAGCCGAGCCAGCCGGCCACCAGTGCCACGGCGGCCAGCGCCCAGCCGATCACGGCCGGCGTCATTCCTGCACCATCAGCCAGCCGGTGGCAACGACGCGCCCCTGGTTGACGGCAAACAGCAGGCGGTCGTGCTCGCCGCGCCAGTGATAGACCAGCAATTCGCCGCCGGGCGTGCCACGCCATTGCGCTTGCTGGGTCGCACTCGCGTGCTCGGGCTGGCCGCTTCGCCATAGCGCATCGGGCGCGCCCATGCGCTGCGTCAGCGTGTCGCGCGCCAGCCGCTCGTCGAACGCCTGTGCCGCCAAGGCCTGCATCAGCACATGCTTGCGGCCCTGCCAGCGGTCGACGTCGGCGTTCCACGCCGCGCCATCGAAGTGGCCGCGCAGCGGGCGCAGCGTTTGCCATTGCGCGGCCAAGTCAGCGCCGGGCTGTGCCTGCGCGCAGCCGACGTTGGACAAGGCAAAGACAATCGCAGCCGTCAGCGCGCGCCGCTGCCTCGAAGCGGCGGCGCGAACGAGTGCAGAGCGCAGACGTGGCATCAGGCGCGAACGATACGCGGCCGGCCGCGGCGAATCAACGCCGCTGGAATTTTTTGCAACGCGCCTTGACTACAGGCCTGCGCGTGCGCACGATCGCCGCCTCTTTCGCCCGCCACGGGCCCAACACAACGAAGGAGACTTACCCGATGACGCGCAAACCCCATCTCGCTTTGTGCCTGTCGCTCGTCTTGACCAGCACGGCCTTCGCGCAGCAAGCTGCGCAGCGGCAGACGGCCGCGCAGACGCAGCAGGATCTGCAAGCCGAGTACGCGGCCGAGAACATCTTCAAGGTCTATTTCCCGAACCTCGAAATGGCGCGCAAGGCCGCCATCACTTTTCACCACGCCGTGCTCGAGAGTCGCTACAGCGAGGGCTATCTGGTGATGGAGCTCGACGCGCAGGAGATGTCGCAACTGCAATCGTTCGGCTTTCGCCTGGCGCGCGCCGACGAGTTCATCACTCAGCGCCGCGCCTTCCTCGATCAGGCGAACCGCGCTTCGATCAGCGGCCAGAGCAGCGGCCTGGTGCTCGGCGGCGGCGCCACCACGCAAGCAATCACCGGCTTCAGCTGCTATGAGACTGTGGAAGAAACCTACGCCGCCGCGCAAGGCTTCACCACCACCTACCCGAACCTGGCGTCGTGGACCGATGTCGGCAATTCGTGGGAGAAGTCCGCCGGCCTCGGCGGCTACGACATTTACGTGTTGAAGCTCACCAACAAGAGCCTCACCGGCAGCAAGCCCAAGCTGTTCGTCAACAGCGCGATCCATGCCCGCGAGTACACGACCGCGCCGCTGAACCTGTCGTTCGCGCGCTGGCTGCTTCAAGGCTACGGCACCAA
>JANMHY010000116.1:0-4453 GCA_031375525.1 Burkholderiales bacterium | reverse complement strand
AACGGCTGGGGCAACATGTTCCTGACCGTCGCGCCCGACGGCACCGCGCTGCCCTGCCACACCGCGAAGATGCTGCCGGGCCTGGCTTTCCCGAACGTGCGCGAGCACAGCCTGCGCGACATCTGGTTTGACTCCGAAGGCTTCAACCGCTACCGCGGCACCGGCTGGATGAAGGAGCCGTGTTCGAGTTGCGAGTTCAAGGAACAAGACCTCGGCGGCTGCCGCTGCCAGGCCTTCCTGATTGCGCAAGACGCCGAGGTAGCCGACCCGGTGTGCCGCAAGAGCCCGCACCATACGAAGGTGCTGGAGGCGGTGGAGCGCGCAGAGCGGTCTGCCGCAAGCGGCGTCACCGAGCATCCGTTGGTGTTCCGCGACCCGATCAATTCGCGTCGGCTGGCGAAAGCGGCAACTTAAGCCTACTGCTCCAGCCGCAAAATCTCCAACTGCTCCGCCACCGTCTCGAACGTCCCGGTACCCGCCGGCATCTGCATCAATGGCTTGCCGTCGGCGCCGAGCAGCCACACGCTCGGATAGACGAGTTGGCGCGCTCGCTCGTCGCCGAGCGTGGCCATGAATTCCTTGTACGACCACGATTTGTCGCCGACGCGAAAGCGCAGCCGGTCGCCCTGGGCCTTCAAGGTGCTGCGCAGGTCGTAAACCAGATAGTCCTTGGCGAAATGCGGCGTCAACGCGCCAGCATTGGCATCGAGGAAGGCTTCGTACTTGCGGCAGAACGGGCAGTCGTTGGCGCCGAGATAGACATACAGGCGCTTGTTCTCGGCGCGCGCGCGCTGCAGTGCCGCGGTCAGGTTGAACTCGTAGCGCTCCGGCACGCCTTCGGGCTGGATCACGCTGGGCTTGTACGCCGGCGGGAAGCCCGCCGCTGCGGCCAGCAGGGTTGCACCCAGCAGCGCAGCGAAAAGCAAGGCTCGGCGCAGCATCTCAGCCCGCGGCGGGCACGGCCAGCGTGCCGATGAATTGAGCGTCTTTCGAATCGGTGACCTCGGCGCGCAATTCGCCGGCGCCATGCGGCACGAAGTTGAAGCGCAGCGTCGGGTTCTCGCTGAGCGAAAAATCGAGATCGGCGTCGAAGATTTTCTTGCCGGCGTAGCTGACTTTGATGCTGCGCACGAAGTGCGGCGGGATGAACATCACAGTGACGTTGTTGAGTTCGAAGCCGGTGTCGTTGGGGTGGATGACGGTGACGTCGGCGGTGGTCGGCGCGTTCATCGCCACGCCGCTCGGCAGCTTGAACATCGTCTTGCCGGTCAGGTGCAGCGAGTCGCGGTTCGGCGGCGCCGAGCAGCCGCCCGAGGTTTTGACAAAGCGAGAATCGGTGTGCAGCTCACCGTTGGAGAGCTCGCTGACAACGCGCACATGGCTGTACTCGTCCACCCGCAGCCGCGTTTCGAAATCGGCCTGGCCTGTGTCGGTGGTCAGGTCGATCACGGCGGCGATCGGCGATGGGTTCTTGTCGACCACGATGTGCAGTCGGCGCACGTAAAGCGACGGCGTCTGCGCAAGCTGGGAGATCACCTTCACCGGCACCGACGCGCCGTACGCGGCGCGCAGCGGCGCCGTCAGTTGCACGATGCCGCTGCCGGTCTGTAGGCGCTTGCCGGGGAACAGCTTGGCGGCCAGGCGATCCCACTCGGGCGACGAGTCATCGTGCGCTGCGGCCGGCAAGCCGCCGACCGCCGCCAGCGTGCGCATCGAGGATGTGGCCAGCGCCAGTGAGGTGGCGCCGCGCAGGGCATCACGGCGTGAGAACAGGTTGCGCTTCATCGTGACCTACTTGAACATCGCCTCGCGCTCGACACGCAGAAAAACGATCGAGGCATTGCGACGGTGGATTGTCTCGTATTGATCCCAGGATTCATAGGCGACCAGCTCGCTGGCGTCGGGCACGCTGGACAGCGACACGCCCGCGGCCACCAGCTCACGCGCTCGCGCTTCGAGTTGGGCGAGGTAAGTTTGTACGGCGGTGATGGCGGCGGCCGGCGCAGCCGGGCCGTGGCCCGGGACGACGGTCTTGACGGGCAGTTCACGCAGCGCAGCCAGCGCGCGTTTCCAGCCAGCGAGGTCGCTGTCCTGCGTGTCGGGCACGCGCTGCACATCGATCAGGCCGCCGCTGAACAGCACGCCGCTGGCAACGTCGAGCACGGCGATGTCGCCCGGGCCGCTCGAGTGGCCGAAGTGCAGCACGCGCACCGTGCGGCCGATGAGTGTGAGCTCGTGCGTGTCGTCGAACTCCTGGTCGGCCTTGTACATCGCGGTGCCGCGCATCGGCGCCTCGCCGACGGTCTGTCGCAGCGTCTTCAAACAGGTCTCGCAGCGTGCGGCCATCAGCCGCGCCATGGCCTTGTGGGTTCGGATCGGAACGCCCGCTTCGCGAAAGGCCGTGCCACCGAACAGGAACTCGGGCCGTGTGTGCGTCAGCAGCGCCAGCTTCACCGGCTTGTCGGTGACGGCGCGGATCGCGGCCAGCAGCGCCTGGCCGTGGGCGTAGGAGGTGCCGGTGTCGATGGCGATGACGCCGCTGTCACCGACGATGAAGCCGGCATTGCCGATGCGGCCGAGGTTGTTCTCGTCGGCGGCGCCGCCGCTGCCGGGCAGCAGGTACACGCCGTCGGCAAGCGCCACGGCGCGGGGTGCGTTGCTGCTGCCGAGGCTGCCGCAGCCGATCAGCAACAGCAGCGCGCACGCTTGGATCAACAGCATGCGCATCGTTAGACTCCCTGCGACGTGTCGGAAAAGGGAATGCGATGACATCGATGTGCGTGCGAGCCTGCCTGGCCCTGCTGCTGGCGCTGTGCGGGGCGGTGGCCGCCGCGGCCGAGCCACTGCCGACGCTGGCGGTGATCGGCTTCGAGTTGGTCGACGACCAGCCCGATCCGATCCGTGACGCCGACCACAAGCGTCGCCTGGCCGCCCTTCAAACGCAGTTGCAGCAGGGGCTGCATCAGCGCGGCCTGTACCGTGTGATCGACGCGGCGCCGGCGCAAGCGCAGATCGATGCGCTGCGCGCGCAGAACGCATACCTGTACCGCTGCAACGGCTGCCTGGCCGAGGTCGGGCAGCGGCTGGGCACGCGGCTGGTGGTGGTGGGTTGGGTGCAGCGCGTCAGCGAGCTGATCTTGAACGTCAACGTGTCGGTGCGCGATGCCGCGACCGACCAGGAGGTGCTGGCCAAGTCGGTCGATCTGCGCGGCAACAATGACGAAAGCTGGACCCGCGCCATGGCCTTCATGCTGCGCGATTGGAGCGAGCGCCGCGAGCGCAATCCTCGTTACGGCCAGTAGTGCGCACGGCGCTCAAGGCGCCGTCGGCGCCAGCTTGCCTTCGAAGCGCCGCTCCTGCGAATCGACGACGCTGGCACGCAATTCGCCATTGCCCTGCGGAACGAAGAAGAAGCGGAAATTCGGGTTCTCGCTCATCGAGAAATCGACATCGGCCGAGAACACCGGCTTGCCACCCTGCGTGACGTCGATCTTGCGCACGTAGTGCGCGGGCGTGAACTGGCGCGTGTACTGGTCCATCGCCAGGCCCGAATGGTTGGGGTGCGAGACCGTGAGCTGCGCCAGCACGGGCTGCGTGCCGCGCACGTCGCCATCGACGCGAAGGCTCATCTTGCCCATCGCGGCCAACGCCGCGGCGGCGTCAGCGCCGGCCGGCGCCGAGCAACCGCCCGAGGCCTTGACGAAACGCGTCGTCATGTAGAGCTTGCCGTCGCTGGTTTCAGCGATCGCGCGCACATGCGAGTAGTCGTCCACGCGCACGCGGGTCTCGACGTCGGCGCGGCCGCTGTCGGGCGTGAAGCCGAAGATGGCCGAGACCGGCGACGGGTTGGCGTCGATGATCAGGTACAGCTTGCGCACGTGCAGCGCCGCGGTCTGCGGCCAGCGCGAGCGGATGGCGATCGGCACGACGGCGGCATCGATCGCGCGTACCGGCGCTTCGAGCAGCAGCATGTCGGCCGGCGCCGCGGCGATCGGCCGGTTCTCGAACAGGCTGGCCCGCACCTTGAGCCAGATCGGGCTGGCCTGCGGGTCGTCGGTGGCTTGCAGTCCGGCTGCGGCGGGCAGGGCGCTGAACACCAGCAGCGCTGCACACAAAGCCTTGGAGAGGCGTGTCATGGCCATCCTTCGCGTGGTGCTACCGGTTCATTGAGGCGGCCCGATGAAGCAGGCCTTGCGCGCCTTGGCCTGCAGCTCGCGCCAGCGTGCGATCTGCGGCTTGACGGATTCATTGTCGCGCAACGTGCCGCCGCGCTCGCCACCGATGCTGATGGCTTTGACGATGGTGGTCATGTTGACGTAGTCGGCGAACTTGACTTCGCTGGCAACGCGGTCGAGCGCACACGAGCACTTGTTGATCATCTCGTAGTGCGGCCCCGGGTTGTCGCGCACGCACTCCTGAACGTAGAGCACGCGATCGACGGTCGGGAAGTCGT
>JANMHY010000081.1:0-2744 GCA_031375525.1 Burkholderiales bacterium | reverse complement strand
AGGCAGGAGCCGTATGCGGTAGTGCCGCACGTACGGATCTGTGAAGGGGGTGATGGGTGACTGTCATTCCTACTTCGACTACTTGCCCGTTGCATTGGGGCGCCTCGGTGTACGAAGTGAGACCTTCCGGGCATCCACGTGTTGCACGGCCTTACCGCAACGTGCGGCCTGCGGAAGTGGCGACCACCGCGAGCCGTACACCGTGTACAGGCGCGCGCATCGTGCGACGCCGGCTATGGAGACCCACATCATGCGCATCGGCTTGCATGCTCGCGCGGCGGCTTGGGCCGTCGTCGGCGTTTTCTGTGCCGTCTCGGCGATGGCCGACGGCGGCGGTGGCGGTGGCAACGGCGAAGGCGACGACAACCACTCGCGGCCCGGTTATCTGCAGGCGGTGGCGGCGATCAACGAGCAGCGCTGGCCCGACGCGATCCGCCTGCTGCGCGCCCATGTGTCGCAGTTCGACCGCGACGCCGATGGTCACAACTGGCTGGGCTATTCGTACCGCAAGGCGGGGCGCCTCAACGAAGCCTTCGTGCACTACAAGCGCGCGCTGGCGATCGACCGCTCGCACCTCGGCGCGCACGAGTACATCGGCGAGGCCTACCTGATGGCCAGTCAGCCCGACGAAGCGCGCAAGCATCTGCAGCGCCTGGCCGCGCTGTGTGCGTCGTCGTGCGAGGAGTACCGCCACCTCGACAGCGCGATCGCGGCGTACGGCAAGAGCCCCTAGCCCCGGGGCATCGGCGTTGCCGACCCCTTGCAGCTACCGAGTCATCAGCTCGATCGCGGTGCCGGCGAACAGCGCTGCACCGAGCCAGTGGTTGAGGCGGAAGCTCTTGAAGCAGCCGTCGCGCGAGCGCTCGCGGATCAGCCACACGTGCCACAGCGCCTGGCCCGCGGCCACCGCCACGCCGGCGTAGAACCAACCGCCCAAGCCGAGCATCCGGCCGAGCACGGCCCAACTCACCAAGTGAATCGCGTAGAACGCGGCCACGCCGGCCACGTCGAAGCGGCCGAGCGTGATGGCGCTGGTCTTCAGGCCGATCTTCAGGTCGTCGTCGCGATCGACCATCGCGTACTCGGTGTCGTAGGCCAGCACCCAGAACAGGTTCGACGCCATCAGCGCCCAGGCCGGCCACGGCACGCCGTCGATCGCCCAGACGCGGCCGCCCAATACGGCGGCAAACGCCATCGGGATGCCGAACGAAAAGGCCACGCCGAGGACGGC
The DNA here is from genome assembly GCA_031375525.1 of Burkholderiales bacterium. Taxonomy (GTDB): domain Bacteria; phylum Pseudomonadota; class Gammaproteobacteria; order Burkholderiales; family Burkholderiaceae_C; genus CADEEN01. Next base: position 1,513 of record JANMHY010000081.1, on the reverse strand, counting down.
CTGCGGCATCGAGACAAAACGCTTCGCATACGGGTAGGCCAACGTGATCGCCAGCGCCGCGAACGACAGCAGGATCGTCGGCGGGTTGGTCGTCAGCACGAGAGCGAAGGCCAGCAGCGCCAGCACGGCGCCGAGCCCCAGCGCCTCGCGCGGCGATACCGCGCCGCTCGTCACCGGCCGCTGCGCCGTGCGCTTGACGTGGCGGTCGAACTCGCGGTCGGCGACGTCGTTGATGCAGCAACCGGCGCTGCGCATCAGCACCGTGCCGAGCACGAACACCGCCAGCAGGTGCCAGCCGGGGAAGCCGTCGGCGGCGATCCACAGCGCCGACAGCGTCGGCCACAGCAGCAGCAGCCAGCCGGCCGGCCGGCTCCAGCGGACCAGGTCCAGGTACAGCGGCAGGCGCGGCGGCGCAGAAGTGGTGATCGACACGGCGCCGCCATTATTCCGGGCCGCGCTGCCAGGCCGCCGTGTTGCACGGTCGCCGCAGCCCGCCGGCTGTAACCATTTCCTCTGCATTAAGCTGCCAGCCCCTGCCACGTCAGCAACCGATGCGTTTCGCACCGCCGCGTCCGACGACCTCCGCATGACCTCTTTCGTTCGCGCTCTCCTGGACATGCATGGCGAGTTCCGCCACGCCCGAGGCCAGTCGGCGGCATGGAAGCGGCTCGTGGCGTCACTGCGCGTGCTGGCCTTTCCCAGGTTGATGCGCCGCATGGTGGCCGACGGCTACCTGCGTCTGGCCGAGCGCAAGCGCGGCAAGGACGGCGAGCCGTGGGACCCGTTCCACTTCATCTCGCACCCGGGCTACCTGGTGCTCGGCTTCTCGCTGGCGCAGCGCTTCGAGGCCGCGCTCCACCACTACCGGCAGGAAGCGGCGACCTTCGACGAAGCGCTGCTCGACCAGATCTATTCGCCGCAGGGCTTCGAGCTCTGGTCGGCCGAGGTCGATGGCCACCGCTTCACGATGCGCCTGGGCCTGGCCGGCGAAGAGTTTCTCGAAGGCGATCTGTGCCTGCGCCTGTTCACCGACGGCCGCCCGGTCGGCACGATGAACTTCATCTGGGCCGACGGCGCGATGTTCGGCGGCAAGAGCGGGCCGACGGTCTTCATCACGCGCTGCCAGACGCACACCTGGCCGGAGCTGGCGATCTTTCGCGCCTGCTTCAAGCAAAACTCGCCGCCGTACTTCTGCCTGGCCGCGCTGGCCGGCCTGGGCCAGGCCTGCGGCCTGACCGAGTTGTACGCGGTGCAGCACCAGGCGCAGATGTCGTACCTGCCGAAATACGCCTCGAACTTTCGCAACTCCTACGACGAGTTCTGGGAAAAGTTCAAGGCCACGCCGGCCACGGCGCTGGCTTATCGGCTGGCGCTGCCGCTCGAGCTGCGCGACCTGTCGGAGTTGAAGAGCAAGCACCGCTCGCGCGCCGAAGGCCGCCGCCGCGCCTGGGGCGAGGTCGGCCGCTCGGCGGGCGCGGCGCTGGCGCGGCACCTGCGCGGCCGCGAGCGCGCC
>JANMHY010000072.1:0-9510 GCA_031375525.1 Burkholderiales bacterium | reverse complement strand
GCGATCTTCATCATCAGCCGCGGATCGAACGGCTTGGGGATCAGGTACTCGGGGCCGAAAGACAGCGTGGCGCCGACATACGCAGCAGCGACGACTTCGCTCTGCTCGGCGCGCGCGAGATCGGCGATCGCATGGACCACGGCAACCTCCATCGCATCGTTGATCGTCGTCGCGCCGCAGTCGAGCGCGCCGCGAAAGATGTAGGGGAAGCAGAGAACATTGTTGACCTGGTTCGGATAGTCGGTGCGGCCGGTGGCGATCAGCGCGTCGTCGCGCACCGACTTGATTTCCTCCGGCATGATTTCCGGTGTCGGGTTGGCCAGCGCGAAGATGATCGGCTTGGCGGCCATCGACTTCACCATCTCGGGCTTCAACACGCCGGCGGCCGACAGGCCGAGGAAGACATCGGCGCCTGCGATGACGTCGGCCAGCGAGCGGTGCGACGTGGCTTGCGCAAATTCCTGTTTGTCCGGGTCCATCAACTCGGTGCGGCCCTGCCAGACCACGCCGGCCAGATCGGTCACCCAGATGTTCTCGCGCGGCACGCCGAGCTTGACCAGCAGGCCCAGGCAAGCGAGTGCGGCCGCACCGGCACCCGAGGTGACGAGCTTGACCTTCTTGATGTCCTTGCCCGCCACCGCAATGCCGTTCAACAGCGCCGCGCCGACGACGATCGCCGTGCCGTGCTGGTCGTCATGGAAGACCGGAATCTTCATGCGCTCGCGCAGCTTGCGCTCGACGTAAAAGCAATCCGGCGCCTTGATGTCTTCGAGGTTGATGCCGCCGAACGTCGGCTCGAGCGACGCGATGATGTCGACCAGCTTCTCGAGGTTGTTCTCGGCGATCTCGATGTCGAAGACATCGATGCCGGCGAACTTCTTGAACAGCACGCCCTTGCCTTCCATCACCGGCTTGGCCGCCAGCGGGCCGATGTTGCCCAGGCCGAGCACCGCGGTGCCGTTGGTGACCACGGCCACCAGGTTGCCGCGCGCGGTGTAGCGGTAGGCGTTGCGCTCGTCGGCGACGATCTCTTCGCAAGCCGCGGCGACGCCGGGCGAGTACGCCAGCGCCAGGTCGCGCTGGTTCGACAGCGGCTTGGTGGCCGCGATCGCCACCTTGCCCGGCGTCGGAAACTCGTGGTAGGCGAGCGCATCGCGCTTCAGTTCGGCGCGTTTTTCTTCGTAGCTGGACATGGCAGTGGCAGGGTTTGGCAATGGGTGCTGCATGGTACGAGCGAACGTGCCGCTGCGCCGCGACAGCGCATGCGCAAAAGCGCGTACCGCCGCCGCCGGAGCCAGCGCCATACTGGTCCGGTGACCGAGACTGCCGCCGCCCCCGCGCCCCGCACCGGCAGCCCGCGCTGGCGGCGCGCGCTGCTGTGGATTCTGTTGATCGGCCTGCTCGCCGTGGCGCAGGGCCTGTTGATCTTTCTCGTCTTGCAGTACGAGGCCGCGCGGGCGCAGGACCGCGCCGACGCCGCCGCCAGCGCCGTCGCCGACGAAGCGCGGCAGTCGATGGCGCGCAGCCTGCAGGCCCTGCAGTTGCTGGTCTGGGGCGAGCGCAGCGCCGCCCAATGGCGCGGCGACGCGGCCGAGCTGCTGCGCGGGCGGCGCGAGCTGGTGCGCCTGGAGCGCCGCGACGCCGCGTTTGCCATCGTCGATGCGGTGCAGGCGCCGCATGTCGCCACGCTGTTCGAGTCGATCGCGCGCGGCGAGCAGAGCCTGGACGCGCAGACCGCGTGCGCCGGCGCCCGCCGCAGCGGCACCCCCGAGTTCTCGCGCAGCTACTACTCGCCGCTGGCCAGCGGCGCCGGCCTCGAGTTGATGGATTTGTGCCTGCCGCAAAACGCGCCCGACGGCAGCAGCGTCATCGCCATCTTCTCGCTGGCCGCGCTGCTCGACGCCGCGAGCAGCGCCGATGCCTCGCGCGACCACGAGCTGTCCTTCGTCGAGGGCGACGGCGCGCGGCTGGCCCGCGCCGGCTCGGTGCGCGGCGCCGGGCTCTACCGCGCCGAGCGCGTGGTCGATCTGCTCGGCGCCAACCTGCTGCTGCGCGCCGACAGCCGCCACGGCCGCCCGGACCTGATCCCGAACCTGAGCGTCGCCCTCGTCGTCGGCCTGTCGATCGCGCTGATGGTGCTGGTGGCGCTGCTGGCGCGCGACGTCGGCCGCCGCGCCGCGGCCGAGGAGCGCCTGGCCGAATCGCTGGCCTTTCGCAAGGCGATGGAAGACTCGCTCGTCACCGGGCTGCGTGCCCGCGCGCTCGACGGGCGCATCACCTACGTCAACCCGTCGTTCTGCCGCATGGTCGGCTTCGATGCCGCCGAGCTGATGGCCGCCGCCACGCCGCCGTACTGGCCGCCCGAGCGCGCCGACGAGTACCGCCAGCGCCTGCTCGGCGGCACTGTCGGCGCCGAGTCGCTGACCGGGCGCGAAACCGTGTTCGTGCGCAGAGGAGGCGAGCGCTTTCCGGTGGTGATCTACGAAGCGCCGCTGGTCAACAGCGTCGGCAAGCACACCGGCTGGATGAGCGCTGCGGTCGATCTGTCGGAGCAGCGGCGCATCGAAGACGTATCGCGCCAGCAGCAGGAACGGCTGCAGGCCACGGCGCGCCTGGCCACCGTCGGCGAGATGGCGTCGCTGCTCAGCCACGAGCTGAACCAGCCGCTGGCGGCGATCGCCAGTTATGCGAGTGGATCGCTCAATCTGCTCGATGCGCCCGACGCCGGCGACCGCGAGATGTTGAAGCAGGCCTTGGCAAGAATCGCCGAACAAGCCGATCGCGCCGGCCGCACGATCAAGAGCGTGCACGACTTCGTGCGCCGCCGCGAGCAGGCGCGCGAGTCAGTCGCCGCGTCGGCGCTGATCGACGCCGTGTTGCCGCTGATCAAGCTGCAAGCCCGCAAGAGCGGCACGCGCATCGACGTGCAGCTAGCCACGGCAGCGCCCCATGTCAGCGCCGACCGGACGATGGTCGAGCAGGTCCTGCTCAACCTGGCGCGCAACGGCATCCAGGCCATGGAGTCCGAGGCCACGCCGCCGGCCGAGCGTGTGCTGCGACTGGCCGTGCGCGTGATCAATGCGCAGTGGATCGAGTTTTCGGTCGCCGACGCCGGCCCCGGCATCGCCCCCGACGTGGCCGAGCGCCTGTTCACGCCGTTCTTCACCACGCGCAGCGAGGGCATGGGCCTGGGGCTGTCGCTGTGCCGCACGGTCGTCGAGCAGCATGGCGGCGCGCTCGACTACACGACCGGCGCGTCGGGCACGAGATTTGTCTTCACGCTGCGCGCGGCTTAACCTACGCCCATGAACGCGCCGCTCGGTCTGCCGATGGTCTATCTCGTCGATGACGAGGACGTGCTGCGCGACGCGCTGGCCTGGCTGTTGCGTTCGCGGCGCTTGTTGTCGGAGGGCTTTGCCAGCGCCGAGGCTTTCATCGCGCTGCTCGACGCGCGGCGCGCCCACCCGTGGCCGACGGCGCCGTCGTGCCTGCTGCTCGACGTGCGCATGCCCGGCATGAGCGGCCTGGCGCTGTTCGATCTGCTGGTCGAGCGCGGCCTGACGCGCGCCTTGCCGGTGATCTTTCTCACCGGCCACGGCGACGTGCCGACCGCGGTGGCAGCGGTCAAGCGAGGCGCCTTCGACTTCGTCGAGAAGCCGTTCTCCGACAACGCGCTGGTCGATCGTGTACAACAAGCGCTGACTTCGAGCCGCGAGCACCTCGAGGCGGCGCGCTCGAAAGGCAAGGTCGCGCAGTGGCTCGCCGAGCTGACCGAGCGCGAACGCGAGGTCATGCAACTCGTCATCGACGGCAAACCGAACAAGCTCGTCGCCGACGTGCTCGGTATCAGCGTGCGCACGGTCGAAGTGCACCGCGCGCGCGTCTTCGACAAGATGAACGTCAAGTCGGCGGTCGAACTGGCGAACCTGCTTCGGGGTACGTGACCTCGATCACCTCGATGCGCTGCGGCCCTTGCGGCGTGACCAGCGTCACTTCATCGCCTTCGCGCGCCTTCAGCAGCGCGCGCGCGATCGGCGAGATCCAGCTCACCTCGCCGGCCAGGTTGTCGGCCTCGTCGATGCCCTTGATGGTGATCGTGCGCTCATCTCCCGATTCATCGGCGTAGGTCACCGTGGCGCCGAAAAAGATCTGGTCGTTGCCGTGGTGCAGCGCCGGTTCGGCGACTTCGGCGATGTCCAGGCGCTTGGTCAGGAAACGAATCCGCCGGTCGATCTCGCGCAGGCGCTTCTTGCCGTAGAGGTAGTCGCCGTTCTCCGAGCGGTCGCCGTTCTTCGCCGCCCACGACACGATCTCGACGACCTTCGGCCGCTCGTCGTCGAGCAGCGTCATCAGCTCTGCGCGCAGCCGGGCATAGCCGGCCGGGGTGATGTAGTTCTTCGAACCCGCGGGCAACGGCGGCAACGCCGGCGAACCATCGTCGTCGTCGTCATCGTTGTCGCTCTCTTTGGTGAAGGCCTTGTTCATCTCGCACGGGCTTGCTCGAGCCCGTGCTCATTTTGCATCGCGGGCCGCGCCGCTCAGCGCAACGGCGCTTTCGGCGCCGCAGACACCTTCTGCCCAGCCGGCGCCGACGCGGGCGCTTCCGGCGGCGTCGGCGTGCCCGCCGGCACTTTGCCGATGCCCGACAGCGCCAGGTAATCGGTCAAGGGGCTGATGCCATTGAGCGGCTTGAACGTACCCTTGTGGCAGGTCGCGCAGCCGACCTTCGGGCCGTCACCATGCGGGCCGAGCCGGTTGGCCGGAAAGACCGGCGTCAGCGGCGTCAGGAAGTCGGTGTTGATCTCGCGCACCATGCGGATGCCGTGCCAGGCCGTCACGCGCTGCGGCGTGCTCTCGTCCCAGCGCGCCAGCGCCCGCGTGTTGTGGCAGTAGGTGCAGTTCACGCCCAGCGAGCCGGACATGTAGAGCATCAGCGAGTAGGTCCACTCGGCGCTCTTCACACCGGGCGGCTCATGGCGCGTCGGCAGCGCGGTGGTGGACTGCACGCGGATTTCGTTCAGACCCGTCGTCAGGTACTGCGACAGCGGGTCACCCGGCAGCGACGAGCCGGCGGCGTTGGGCGCAGGCGCGTTCTGGCCGGCACGGTGGCCGAGCAGCGCAACAGTTTCCATCGGCCCCTTGGCGTTGAACCAGTCGCCGCTGGGCACCTGCTGGCCGCGATGGCAGGTCCAGCAGGTGACGCCGGTTTCGCCGACATGCTTTTTCCAGTCGGTGTTGAGCTTGCGCGTCATTTCGATCATGCGCCGCGCCACGACCTTGGGGTACTTCTCGTCGGACTCCATCTTGTCCGTGTTGTGGCAGAACTCGCAGCCCTCTTCCGGCGCCACCCAGGTCGAGAAGGCCTGCATCAGGCGCGAGAACTCTGTGGCGCTGATGTCGTTCAAGACCTTGACGTTGACGAAGACCTCGCTCGTTGGCGGCGACTCGATGTCGGCCGGTTCTTCCGGCGCGGGGATCTTGTTGATGTCGGCCAGCGCGGCCACCCCGCAAGGCTTCATGTGCTGGTTATGCGACGAGCCGCGCGGGCCGCGCGGGTAGGCGTTGGGGCGCTCGCATGCAGCGAGCAGCAAAGCGCTGCCCAGCAGCGCGGCAGTCCACACCGAGCGCAGCATCGGCTGCTGCGAGGGGTTGCGAAAGCTCATCGTCATCTTCCTCCGGGCGGCGTCCGCTTCTTGGGCGATTCAGGCCGCGGCTTTTTTCGGCTTGAAGTTGCGGCACCAGCCGTCGATCGGCACCGGGCGCTTGAAGAACGAGCAGGTGCCCGTCGCGTCACCGGCCTTGCCGCTGAACAACTGGCACTCGCTGCACTTTTGCGCGACCTCATGGCGCGGGAACTTCACCTTGTCGACGTTGGACGTGTTGAGGCGAAAGCCCATCGATTTGGGGTAGGCGTCGGTCTCCTTCACCGGCACATCGCTCGGCGTCTGCGACGGGTTCGCATCCTGGGCTTGGGCCGTTGCGGCAGCGGCGAGCGCGGTGGCGCCGCTGATCGCGTGCAGCATGAAGACGCGGCGGTTGCGGGATAGCATCGAAAAACTCCTTTGACTTCAAGGGAAAGAAAAATCAGCCGATCACGGTTTCATCGGCGCGGGCGTCGCCGTTGCTGTCGCGCCAGACCACGCGCAGGCGCTCGCCGGCGCGAGCGCCGCTGACTCGAAAGACGATCAAGGGGTCGCGCGAAACCGCAAAGCTCATGCTGGCGGTGAAAACGGTGCGCTCGGCCAGCGTCACCGCAACGTCGGTGATGTGGTGCGCAGGCACCAGCGTACCGGCCTCGTTGACGCGCAGGCCGGTCTCCATCGGATGCGGCATCAGCACCTGGACCTCGGCGACCTCGCCGCGCAAGCGGCAGCGGATGCGGATCGGCTCGCCCATCGCTCAGCCGCAACCACCGACAGTGACCTCGATCGCGCGCGCAGCGGCATACAGGCCGTCGTCGGTGCGCACCGCCGCATAGACCGTGCCGTTGCCGGCCATGCGGATGCGCGTGGCGACGAAAGCCTCGGTGCCGGGCGGGATGGTGAAGCGCGCTGCCACCGGCTGCGGGTTGCCATCGACCAGCAGCACGATCTCGCGCGTGCCCGGCAGCGCGCTCGACACGGTGATCGGCACGACGGCGCCGTTGTCGGCGAGCGCCGGTGCGTCGAGCGCGATCAACGAACTCGGCGTTGGCACCGCACCGAGCGCGCCGACGGCCTCGGCGAAAGTCTTCGCTGCGAAGGCGCTGGCGGGATCGATCGCCATCGCCCGTGCAGTCAAGCCGAGCGAGGCCATCGCGCCGGCCCCCTGGAGCAAGCGCCGCCGATGCGCGCAGTGAGCGCCTCGAAAAGTGCGTTGCATGGCGCCTGCCCTCACGGCCCCGTGCGCACGAGCCGCAGGTGAAAGCGCTCGTCCTTGCGCGCCAGCATCACGCCGTCGGCGCCGAAGCTCAGCGCCAGCACACGTTCGCCGCCGTTCTCGCCGGGGCGTGCGGTGGACGACCAGTACGGCGCCGCCGGCGTGCCCGGGAACACGACGAGGTTCGTGCGCGGGTTCTCGCAACCGCGGTCGGTGATCGTGGCCAGCTCGCGCAGGGCGGGCACACGCCAGTCGTTGAAGAAGGCCGCGCCGTCGCGGTTGACTTTGTCGGCGTGGCGCTGCGCATCGGCCCAACCGAAAACATCAGCCGCGCCGACGCAGCGCTGGTCCTGCCGCTGCTGGCCGCTGGAACAACGCATCCACATCAGCTTGGACTCCCTGTCGGTGACGGTGCCGTCACCGTTGTCCTGAAAACGCGCTGACGGCAACGACGACGTTGCGCCCTGGCAGGCCTGCTGCGCTGCGGCGGCCTGCCCGCCCGACAGGCCGACGATGAGCAGCGCCAGCGCAACGACATCACTTGTCGAAGCCAATCCCGGTGCCTTTGACGTTCAGGCCACGCGCGCTCTTCGGCGTCGGGCCGGCGGTCTGGCGCGTTTGCAGCCCGGTGTCGAGCGCCACGCCGCGGTAGAGGTAGTACGAGTAGGCCTCGAGCGCCACCATGTCGGCGCTGCTCACGTCCAGCGCCTTGCCGCCCTGCGGGTTCTCGATGCACCAGTTGACCATCTCGCGGTAGGCCATGACGCGATCGGTCTGCGGCATGAACTTCGGGAAGGTGTGCGGGTTGGTCGCCGCCGCATCGGGGTGGCAGTTGGCGCAGGCCAGGCCGTTGTTGCCAAAGTCAAGCTGATCACCGGCAACCGCGAAGAGATCCTGCGCAGCCTGGCCACCGAAGAGATCGACGTCGCGGTGATGGGCAACCCGACCGAGGAACTCAAGCCCACATCGACCCGCTTTGCGATGAACCCGATGGGCTTTCTGGCCGCGCCGCAGCACCCGCTGATGGCCGAGCGCAAGCTGACGATGGCCAAGCTCGCCGAGTCGAACCTGCTGGTGCGCGAGCGCGGCTCGGGCTCGCGGGCCACGCTGACGCGGCTGTTCAAGGAAGCGGGCCTGAACCTGCGCATCGGCTCCGAGCTGTCGAGCAACGAGGCCATCAAGCAGATGTGCATCGCCGGCTTCGGGCCGGCCTACCTGTCGCTGCACACCTGCATTCTCGAGATGAAGGCCGGCCTGCTGGCGCTGCTGCCGATGCCGCGCAACACGATCGAGCGCGAGTGGTTCGTCGCCCACGCGCCGTCGAAGAAGATGCCGCAGGTTGCACTCGCCTTCGAGCGCTTCCTGCGCCTGCGCGGCCAGGGCAAGATCAATCAACTGCTCGAAGCGCGTGAGGCGATTCCAGGGCCGGCGATCAAGTCGCGTCGACCGCGGTCGACGCGAAAGGGCGGCGCACCGAACTGACCGGCGCACCAAGAAAAACGCCTCAGAGGCGCAAACCTCTGAGGCGTCGTTCTAGAACCGAAATTCTGGTGCGGCTGGCAGGAATCGAACCCACGACCCCTTGGTTCGTAGCCAAGTACTCTATCCAACTGAGCTACAGCCGCGAAAGGGCAAAAGTATATCAGCCGGCTAAAGTCGGCTCATGAAGCTGTCTGCCTCGGCCCTCGATTGGGCGCAGCGCCTGGTGCGCATCAACACCGTCAGCCGCGAGTCGAACCAGCCGCTGATCGAATGCATCGCCGATCATCTGCGCGCGCTCGATGTGCCGGTGCGTCTGACCTTTGACGACGAGCATCGCAAGGCCAATCTGTTGGCGACGATCGGCCCCGGCAAGCCCGACGGCGTGATCCTCTCCGGCCACACCGACACCGTGCCCTGGGACGGCCAGGCGTGGACGCGCGATCCGCTCGGCGCGGCGCTGCAAGGCGACAAGCTCTACGGGCGCGGCAGCGCCGACATGAAAGGCTTCATCGGCCTGGTCGTCGCGCAGACGCAGGCGTTTCTCGCTGCCGATCTGCCGCACGCGATTCACTATGCGTTCAGCTACGACGAAGAGGTCGGCTGCTTCGGCGTGCAGCATCTGATTGCCGATCTGCGCGAAGCCGACTTGGCGCCGCGCATCTGCATCGTTGGTGAGCCGACGGGCATGGTGCCGGCGATTGCACACAAGGGCGTGTACCGCTGGCGCTGCTGCGTCAAGGGCAAGCCGGCGCATTCGTCGCTGACGCCGAAGGCCGTCAACGCGATCGAAGCCGGCGCGCGGCTGGTCTCGCACATCGCCGCGATGGGCGATGCGTGGCGCGACGGCACCGAGCGCTACGAGGGCTTCGACGTGCCGTTCACGACGGCCAGCGTCGGCGTCATGCAGGGTGGCATCGCCGACAACGTCGTGCCCGAAGACTGCGCGTTCAACTACGAGTTCCGCAACCTGCCGGGCACCGATGCGCAAGCGATGCAGCGCCGCGTGCTCGACGAGGCGGCGCGTTTGGAGCGCCCGATGAGAGCCGTCGATGCTGCGGCGGGCTTTCGCTTCGAGACGATCTGCGCGATCCCGAGTTTTCTCGCGCGCGCCGACGAACCGGCGGTTCTGGTCGCGCAGCGCCTCGCCGGCGAGCAACGCACATCGCTGGT
>JANMHY010000067.1:0-5938 GCA_031375525.1 Burkholderiales bacterium | reverse complement strand
CTATATCGCCAAAATTTCGTATGCCCTGTACGTGCTGCACCTGGGGCTCGAGACCACCTGGCTCGGCAGCGGCCACGATTGGGCCAAGTACGCGAAGCGGCCGTTGCTGATCGCCGTGACGTGGGCGTTGGCACATCTATCGACGTTCGTTTTCGAAGTCCGCGCCATCGCGCTCGGGCGATCGCTGGCGCGCCGCTATGCGTCGAGGAGCGCTGCATGAAACACGCCGTCAAGCATCTGCACTTCGTCGGCATCGGCGGCTCCGGCATGTCCGGCATCGCCGAAATCCTGCACAACCTCGGCTACAAGGTCAGCGGCAGCGATCAAAGCGACAGCACGACGCTGCAGCGCCTGAAGTCGCTCGGCATCACCACGTTCGTCGGCCACAACGCCAAGCACATCGCCGGCGCGGGGGCGGTGGTCACCTCGACTGCCGTGCCGGGCAGCAACCCGGAAGTGATCGCGGCCCGCGCCGCGCGCGTGCCGGTGGTGCCGCGCGCGGTGATGCTGGCCGAGCTGATGCGCCTGAAGCGCGGCATCGCCATCGCCGGCACGCACGGCAAGACGACGACGACGTCGCTCGTCGCCAGCGTGCTTGCCGAAGCCGGCCTGGACCCGACCTTCGTCATCGGCGGCAGGCTGAACAGCGCCGGCGCGAACTCGCGTCTGGGCTCCGGCGAGTACATCGTCGTCGAGGCCGACGAGAGCGACGCCTCGTTCCTGAACCTGATGCCGGTGCTGTCGGTGGTGACCAACATCGACGGCGACCACATGGAGACCTACGGCCACGACTACGCACGCTTGAAGGCGGCGTTCGTCGATTTCCTGCACCGCATGCCGTTCTACGGCGCGGCGATCGTCTGCGGCGACGACCCGGGCGTGCAGTCGATCGTGCCGATGGTGTCGCGTCGTGTCATCCGCTACGGCCTCGCGGCCGGCTGCGAAGTGCGCGCGACGAAGGTCGAGGCGCTGCCGGGTGGCCAGATGAAGTTCACCGTCGAGCGTCGCAACGGCGTGACGATGAAGCCGCTGCAGATCACGCTCAACCTGCCGGGCGAGCACAACGTTCTCAACGCGTTGGCAGCGGTCGCGGTGGCCACCGAGCTGGAGTTGCCCGATGCGCCGATCGCCGCCGCACTCGCCAAGTTCGCCGGCGTCGGCCGCCGCTTCCAGCGCTATGGCGAAGTCAAGTCACGCGACAACGCCGGCACGTTCACGGTGGTCGATGACTACGGCCACCACCCGGCCGAGATGGCCGCGGTGATCGCCGCGGCGCGCGGCGCCTTCCCTGGTCGCCGCCTCGTGCTCGCCTTCCAGCCGCACCGCTACACGCGCACGCGCGATTGCTTCGAAGACTTCGTGAAAGTGCTCGGCAGCGCCGACGCGGTGTTGCTGACCGAGGTCTATGCCGCCGGTGAGCCGCCGATCGTCGCCGCCGATGGCCGCACGCTGGCGCGTGCGCTGCGCGTGGCGGGCAAGGTCGATCCGGTGTTCGTCGATGAAGTCGACGGTTTGAGCCAGGCCGCGCTCGAACACGCCAAGGCCGGCGATGTCGTGATCGTCATGGGCGCGGGTTCGATCGGCAACGTCGCGCCGCGCATCGTTGAACTCGGGGGTGCTGCATGAAGAAGGAATCGAATGCCGTCAGCGCGGCGTACTTTCTCAAGCGTCCAGACGACCTGAGCAACCTGCCGGTGCTGACCGACGTGATCGTGGCCTCGGCCGACGCGCAGGGCCGCACCTTGTGGCTGGCCTGGGATGACAAGCGTCTGCCGGTGCTGACGGAAGCGGTAACGCCTGTCGAGGAGCCGGCGCTGCCACGCTGGGCGAGGAAGCGGATATGAGCACCAGGCCATCCTTCGGCAAGGTTGCGGTATTGATGGGCGGCACCAGCGCCGAGCGCGACGTCTCGCTGATGAGCGGCGGCGGCGTGCTCGCCGCGTTGCAAAGCCAGGGCATCGACGCGCATGCGTTCGATCCGTCCGAGCGCGATCTGGTGGAACTCAAGCGCGAAAGTTTCGCGCGCTGCTTCATCGCGCTGCACGGCCGCCACGGCGAAGACGGCACGGTGCAGGGCGCGCTCGAACTGCTCGGCATTCCCTACACCGGCAGCGGCGTCATGGCCAGCGCGATCGGCATCGACAAGGTGATGACCAAGCGCGTCTGGAGCGCGCTCGGCCTGCCGACGCCGCGTTCGCTGACGCTCGACGCCGCGCAGCAAACCAAGGAGCGCCTGCGCACCGTGCCCGATGAGTTGGGCCTGCCGCTGATCGTCAAAGCGCCGCACGAGGGCTCTTCCATCGGCGTCGTCAAGGTCAACGGCTACTCCGACATGCAAGGCGCCGTCGCCGAAGCGATGAAGTACGACAGCGTGGTGCTGATCGAAGAGTTCGTCAGCGGCGACGAACTCACCTGCCCGATCTTGGGCCACACCGCGCTGCCGGTGGTGAAGATCGTCGCCCCCGAAGGCAAATACGACTACGAGAACAAGTACTTCACCGATGACGTGAAGTACCTCGTGCCTTCGGGCCTGCCGGCGGCGGAGGAAAAAGAAATCCAGCGCCTCGCGGTCGAAGCGTTCAACGCCATCGGTTGCCGCGGCTGGGCGCGCGCCGACTTCATGGTCCGCGCGACGGACCGCAAGCCCTACCTGCTCGAGATCAACACTTCGCCCGGCATGACGAGCCACTCGCTGGTGCCGAAGTCGGCGGCGGCGGCGGGCATCGGCTACGAGGCGCTGTGCGTGCAGATTCTTTCGCTGGCGCGATTGGACGGCAAATGACCAGACGACCCCTGGCTCACTTCGTTCGCGTCCCCCGAGGGGAGCGTCAGTGCCTTGGGGCGGCCCGGCGCCACTGACATGGCCACGTCGCGCAAGCCCAGCGCCAAAGCCGCCGCCAGCGTGCTGCCGGCCGACGTGCGCCTGATGAATGGCGTCGCCGCCGTGATCGTCGGCGCCGTGCTGCTTGCGCTGGCGTGGCAGGCGGTGAAGTGGGCGACGCGCTCTCCCGTGTTCACGGTGCAGGCGATCGCGCTCGATGCGGTGATCGAGCACAGCAGCGTGGCGGCGGTGCGTGCCAACGCGTTGCCGCGCTTGTCGGGCAATTTCTTTTCTATCGACCTCGACGCGGCGCGCGCAGCGTTCGAGTCGGTGCCCTGGGTGCGCAAGGCCGTGGTGCGGCGCGTCTGGCCCAACCGCTTGGCGGTGTCGCTCGAAGAGCACCAGGCCGCCGCGTTGTGGCAAAGCGAGGGGCAGCGCAAGGAGCGCTTGGTCAACACGCACGGCGAAGTGTTCGAAGCCAACGTCAGGGACGTGGCCGATGAAGCATTGCCGACGCTGGCCGGATCGGATGCGAACTCCGCGCAGATGCTCGCTTTGCATCAGCGACTGAACGCCTCGCTGGCGCCGATCGCGCAGCAGATCGAGACGCTGCGCTTGTCGAGCCGCGGCTCGTGGCAAGCCGAGCTTGCGGGCGGCGCCAAGCTCGAACTCGGCCGCGGCACGGATGACGAACTGGTGGCGCGCGTCGATCGGCTCGCGCGCACGCTGGCGCAGGTCAACACGCGTTTCGGCGACAAGCCGCGCGCATTGGTGGCGGCCGACTTGCGGCACCCCGACGGTTATGCGCTGCGGCTGGCGGGCATCACGACCGCGGCGCAGCAAAGCAATACAACCAGATAGCAGCGAAGAGGGCGCATGGCCACCAAAGAATTCAAGGATCTGATCGTCGGCCTCGACATCGGCACGGCCAAGGTGATGGCGGTGGTCGCCGAGGTCCTGCCTGAAGGCGGCTTGCGCGTCACCGGCCTGGGCACCGCGCCGGCGCATGGCCTGAAGCGCGGCGTCGTGGTGAACATCGACGCCACGGTGCAGTCGATCCAGCAGGCGTTGAAAGAGGCCGAGATGATGGCCGACTGCAAGATCACGCGCGTCTACACCGGCATCACCGGCAGCCACATCCGCGGCCAGAACAGCACGGGCATGGTGATCGTGCGCGACAAGGAAGTGACGCCGACCGACGTCGCGCGCGTCGTCGACACCGCCAAGGCGATCAACATTCCCAACGACCAGCGATTGCTGCTCGTCGAGCCGCAGGAGTTCGTGATCGACGGCCATGAGGTCAAGGAGCCGGTCGGCATGAGCGGTGGTCGGCTCGAAGTCAAGGTCCACCTGGTGACCGGTGCGCAGAGCGCGGCCGAGAACATCGTCAAGTGCGTGCGCCGCTGCGGGCTCGAAGTCGAGCAGCTGGTGCTGAACCCGAGCGCCTCGAGCGCCTCGGTGCTGACCACCGACGAGAAGGAGCTCGGCGTCGCGCTGGTCGATATCGGCGCCGGCACGACCGATGTGCAGATCTACACGGGAGGCTCGGTGCGCCACACCGCGGTGATCCCGATTGCCGGTGATCTGATCACGAGCGACATCGCGATGGCGCTGCGCACGCCGACCAAAGACGCCGAGGAAATCAAGGTCGGTTACGGCGTGGCAAAACAACTGCTGGCCGATCCGGCCGACAACCTCGAGGTGCCGGGCCTCGGCGACCGCGCGCCGCGGCTCCTGTCTAGACAAGCGCTGGCTGGCGTGATCGAGCCGCGGGTCGAAGAGATCTACTCGCTCGTGCACCAGGTGATCCGCGAGTCGGGCTACGAGGAACTGCTCAGCAGCGGCATCGTCATCACCGGCGGCACGGCGGTGATGCCGGGCATGGTCGAACTCGGTGAAGACATCTTCCTGAAGCCGGTGCGTCGCGGCAACCCGACGTACCCCGGCGCACTGCACGACATGGTGGCCAACCCGCGGTCGGCCACGGTGATGGGTTTGCTCGAGGAGGCGCGGCTGTCACGGCTGCGTGGGCACAAGGCTGCGGCGCAGGCGGGGTCGGTCAAGACCTTCGTCGGCCGCGCGAAGGATTGGTTCCTGGGAAGTTTCTGATTGACTGATTGAGAGCACGACGAGGCTCGGTTTTCTTTGTTTGATCTTTGGACGGCAACTGCTTCACTTATTTAGGAGAGACACCATGGCGATCGAGATGATTGAGGAATTCGCACAAGGCACGCGCATCAAGGTGATGGGCGTCGGCGGCGGCGGCGGCAACGCGGTCGAGCACATGATCACGCGCGCCGTGACGGGCGTCGAGTTCATCTGCGCCAACACCGACGCGCAAGCCTTGAACCGCAGCAGCGCACACAACGTCATCCAGCTCGGCCACTCGGGCCTGGGGGCCGGCGCCAAACCAGAAGCCGGCAAGCTGGCCGCTGAAGAAGCGATCGACCGCATCCGCGAGGCGATCGACGGCGCGCATATGCTGTTCCTGACCGCCGGCATGGGCGGCGGCACCGGCACCGGCGCGGCGCCGGTGATCGCGCGCATCGCCAAGGAGATGGGCATCCTGACGGTGGGTGTCGTCACCAAGCCGTTCGACTTCGAAGGCAACCGGCGCATGAAGTCGGCCGAGATCGGCGTCGCTGAGTTGGAAGCCAATGTCGATTCGCTGATCGTCGTCTTGAACGAGAAGCTGCTCGAAGTGCTCGGCGACGACGTGACGCAGGAAGACGCGTTCGCGCATGCCAACGACGTGCTGCGCAACGCCGTCGGCGGCATCAGCGACGTGATCCATGTGCCCGGCCTCGTCAACGTCGACTTCGAAGATGTGAAGACGGTGATGAGCGAGCCGGGCAAGGCGATGATGGGCACGGCACAAGCCGGCGGCCCGGACCGCGCGACGAAAGCTGCGGAAATGGCCGTGGCCTGCCCGCTGTTGGAAGGCATCGACCTGTCGGGTGCGCGCGGTGTGCTGGTGCTGATCGCGGCGGCGAAGAGCAACTTCAAGCTCTCCGAATCGCGCAATGCGATGAACACGATCCGCCGCTATGCCGCCGACGATGCGCATGTGATCTACGGCACCGCCTACGACGACACGCTCGGCGACCAGCTGCGCGT
>JANMHY010000025.1:0-2940 GCA_031375525.1 Burkholderiales bacterium | reverse complement strand
AGGTACGAGGGCGCCTCGCGGCGCACCTTGTTCTCACGCACCGAGCCACCGAGCTTCATGTGTTCGAAAGGATTGACGACCATCGAGGCGAAGCCCGTGAGGTCGGTGACGCGCTCCTTCAAACCCGGCAACGTCGCCGTGCCGCCGGCCAGCATCACGTAGTGCACCTTGTGGTGCGGCGTGCTGGTGAAGAAGTACTGCAACGCGCGGCCGATTTCCTGCGACAGGCTGTCCACGAACGGCGCCAGGATGGCGCTTTCGTAGTCCTCGGGCAGCTCGCCGCCGAGCTTCTTTTGCTCGGCTTCTTCGAACGAGAAGCCGTACTGGCGCGAGATCAGCTGCGTCAGCTGCGAGCCGCCGAAAGCCTGATCGCGGTCGTACAGCAGCTCTTCGTCGCGCAGCACCTTCAGGCTCGTCGTGTCGGCGCCGATCTCGAACAGCGCCACCAGCGCGTCCCTGCCCTCGCTGGGCAACGTGCGCACGATGCGGCTCATCGCCAGACGCGAGGCGTGGCTTTCGATGTCGAGCACCATCGGCTTCAAGCCTGCCGCTTCCGCCAGGCCCTGACGGTCCTGCACGCGGTCCTTGCGCGACGCAGCGATCAGCACTTCGACGTCACCGATCGAGGTGGCGCTCGGCCCGATGACGCAGAAGTCCAGGCTGACCTCGTCGAGCGAGAACGGGATGTACTGGTTGGCTTCACTTTCGACCTGCAGCTCGAGCTCTTCCTCGCGCAAGCCGGCCGGAAGCATGATCTTCTTCGTGATCACGGACGATTGCGGCATCGCCATGGCCACGTTCTTGGTCTTCGTGCCGCTCTTGCTGACGACACGTTTGACGGCTTCGGCGACTTCGTCGAATTTTTCGATCTGGCCGTCGGTGATCCAGCCCTTTTCGAAGGGTTCCGATGCGAAACGCTCGACGACGAACTCGCCGGCGGCGCTTTGCCCCAGTTCCACCAGCTTCACACTCGAAGTGCTGATGTCCAGTCCAATCATCGACGAGTGCGTGCGACCGAACAACGCGTCTAGGAAGCTCACTACGGTACCCCCCAAAGTGCCTCGCCGAACGTGTTTCAGCGGCACACTGGATTGTTAAGAAGTTACTTGAATGCTAGCAGTAAAGCCCTTGAGCGCCCAAGGAAAAGGCACGCTTTCGAGAGGCGCCACGTTGTGTAACTCAGACGTGCGGCGACTCCGGATTGCATGCGACGTTAATCCATTTGCCCTGCGCCGTTGGGGGTGTCGGCACACCATGTCGAGCAGCAGTTCACGCTCGGCCTCGTTGCCCGCGTCGGCGTTTCTATAATCCCACTGCATTGCGTTGTGCCGTTGCCCCGGCGAGCGCCGTGGTGTCAATGCACGGCACACTGCTGCATCGCCCCTTGGCTGACCATCCCCCACTCAAGTGAGCACCTCCGACCGCCTCCCCTCCTGGACTCCGTGGGTCCTGCGACCGCTGGCGTGGTTGCTCGGCATTGCGCTGACGCTGGTGCTGGTGGTGGTGGCGCTGGTGGCCGTGGCGCTGGCGGTGGCCTACCCGAACCTGCCGCCGATCACCAGCCTCACCGACTACCGGCCCAAGCTGCCGCTACGCGTGTTTTCGTCCGACGGCGTGCTGCTCGGCGAATTCGGCGAAGAGCGGCGCAGCTTCACGCCGATCAAGGACGTGCCCAAGGTGATGCGCGACGCCGTGCTGGCGATCGAAGACGCGCGCTTCTACGACCACGGCGGCGTCGATCTGGTGGGCATCGCACGCGCCGCGCTGGCGCAACTGTCCGAAGCGCGCAGCCAGGGCGCCTCGACGATCACGATGCAGGTCGCGCGCAACTTCTACCTGTCGACCGAAAAGACGCTGACGCGCAAGGTCTATGAAGTGCTGCTGACCTGGAAGATCGAAAGCCTGCTGACCAAGGACCAGATCCTCGAGGCCTACATGAACCAGATTTTTCTGGGGCAGCGGGCCTATGGTTTTGCGGCGGCCTCGGATATCTACTTCGGCAAGCCGCTCAAGGACGTGAGCGTGGCCGAAGCGGCGATGCTGGCCGGGCTGCCGAAAGGCCCGTCGATCTACAACCCGATCGTCAACCCGAAGCGGGCCACGGCGCGGCAGCAGTACATCATCGACCGCATGCTCGACAACCGCTTCATCACGGCGGAGCAGGCCGCCGCAGCGCGCACCGAGAAGCTGCGCTACAAGAGTCAATCGGAAGTGGCGGTGCATGCCGAGTTCGTCGCCGAGGCAGCTCGCCAGCTCGTCTTTGCACAATACGGCGACGAGTCGTACACGCGCGGTTTGAACGTCGTCTTGAGCGTCGGCTCGGCCGACCAGATGGTGGCCTACCGCGCGCTGCGCCGCGGGCTGATGGACTACGAGTTGCGCCAGGTTTATCGCGGCCCGGAAGCGTTCGTCGATCTTCCGGCCAAAGCCGCTGACGTCGATACGCGCATTGCCGAAGCGCTGGCCGATCACCCGGACAACGACGACCTCAAAGCCGCTGTCGTCATCGAAGCCACGCCGAAAAAGGTCGTGGCCGTGATGCAGGACGGCGAGGCCGTCACCATCACCGGCGACGGGCTGCGCCCCGTGGCCTCGGGCCTGGCCGACAAGGCGCCGGCAGCCAAGAAGATCCGCCCGGGCGCGATCGTGCGCGTGCTGCAAAACGCCAAGGGCCAGTGGTCGCTGACGCAGGTGCCGGAAGTCGAAGGCGCATTCGTCGCGCTCGACCCGACGACGGGCTGGATCCGCACGCTCGTCGGCGGCTTCGACTTCCGCAAGAGCAAGTTCAACCACGTTACGCAGGCCTGGCGGCAGCCGGGCTCGAGCTTCAAGCCCTTCATCTACTCGGCTGCGCTCGAAAAAGGCTTCACCTCGGCGACGGTGATCAACGACCGCGAACTGGCCGCCGCGCGCGCCGAGAAGCTGGCGCTGAGGTCGCCG
>JANMHY010000010.1:0-8277 GCA_031375525.1 Burkholderiales bacterium | reverse complement strand
GCCGAGCTTGAAGCCGATCATCGCCCGCAGCTTGTTCGGCAGCACCGGCTTGATCAGCAAGTGGAAGTCATGCTTGGCGGCTTCGTCTTCGTGGCCGCCGAGGCTGCTGCCGGTGACGACGATCGCCGGCAGCGCCAGCCCCGGCCAGCGCGCGCGGATCGCCGTCAGGGCCTGGATGCCGGTGGCGCCGTCGGGCAGGCGGTAATCGACGATCAGCAAGTCCGGCGGCTGGCGCTCGGGATCGGCACGCCAGGCTTGCACCGCAGGCAGATCGGGCAGCGCCTCGACCTGCGCGCCCCACGATTGCAGCAGCACGAGCAAGCCTTCACGCACCGCCGGCTCGTCTTCGACGACGACGATGCGGCGCCCTTCGAGCGTCAGGCCGAGGTGCGCGGCGCTGCTCGGTGGCGGGGGAGAGATCGTGCGCGGCTCGCGGCCCACCGGCACTTCGAACGAGAACACCGTGCCGCGGCCGGCAACCGAGCGCACCGTGAGCGGCGCTTCGAGCAGCCCGGCGAGTTTCTTGACGATGGCCAGGCCGAGGCCCAAGCCCTTCTTCTGGTACGCGGCCAGCGGCGTGCTGCCGTGCACTTGATAAAACTCGTCGTAGATGTGCGGCAGGTTGCTCTCGGCGATGCCGACGCCGCTGTCCCAGACTTGCAGCTGCTGCTTGCCGCCGTCATTGGGTTTAGGCCGGCAAGCGACGAGCACGCCGCCGTCTTCGGTGTAGCGGATGGCGTTGCTGACCAGGTTGCGCAGGATGCGCTCGACCAGCAGGCCGTCGCTGTGAGCGACGCGCTGCGCGCCGTGGAACGACAGCGCCAGACCTTTCTCGAACGCCACCGGCTCGAAGGTCAGGCGCAGGCGCGCAAAGAGATCCTTGATGCGCACGGGGGCCAATTGCACATCGACGCCACCGCTGTCGATGCGCGTCAGGTCGAGCAGCTCGCCGAACAGGCCTTCGAGCGCATCGACGCTCTGGTTGATGCTGTTGACCAGCGAGCTCACCTCGGGGTCGGCCTTGCCCTGCTCGCTGCGATGGCGCAAGGCTTCGGCGAACAGGCCCATGGCGTGCAGCGGCTGGCGCAGGTCATGGCTGGCCGCGGCAAAGAACTGTGTCTTCGCGCGGTTGGCGGCTTCGGCGGCGCGGCGCGCTTCGTCGGCCAGCGCCTTCTCGTGCTTCAACTGCTCGGCCAGATGCTCGGTCTGCTGCTTGAGCACGATGGCCTGCGACAGCGCATCGCGGTAGGTGCGGCCGAGCACCAGCGTGATCAGGAACAGCAGGCCGAGGACGAGAGCCAGTTGCCAGTGCCAGGCCTCGGCGGTGTCGGTGGCCACGCGCACGATGATCGGCACGAGCACGATCGACGTGAAGCTGATGAACAGCATCGGCTGCGCCGCCAGCAACTGCACCGAGCCGAGGGCGTAGCTCATCGCGATCAGCACCAATGCGACGGTGTGGAAGGTGAAGCCCATGCCCCAGAACAGCCACACCGCCAGCGGCCACATCGCACCTTGCACCAGCACCAGCACGCGCCAGCTCGAGCGCCAGCGCATCACGGTGGCGGCATCGGCGTCACGGCGCGCGCGGTAGCGCAGGTAGTGAGCCAGGCGCACGCTCCACAGCAGCAGCGCCAGCACGAGCCAGCCACCGATGCGCGCCAGCGGCGCGATCGGCCAGAAGGCGAGCAGCATCAGGCCGATGCCGATGGCGTTGCCGGCCAGCACCGCCGGCGTCTGCTCGAACAGCGCGCGCACATGGTCGGCGCGCTCGGCGTCGCTGTGGCTGTGAATGACGCCGCGCTTGTCTGCGGTCACTGGTGCACCCTTCGGCCTCCGGCCTGTCCCGCCAAGCGGGAGCATTCGCACTTGGGGCGGCCCGGCATGCTCATTTCACTTGGAGGACTTCCAGCCCGGGCCTGCGCGTTGCGTCATCTGGCTGACCGCCAATACCGCCTGCGTGCGTGAGGACACGTTCAAGGCACGCAGCACCGCGGCCACATGGTCCTTCACGGTCTCGATGGAGATGCCCATCTCGCGCGCGATCAGCTTGTTGGGCAAGCCCTTCAACAGGTACGCCAACACGTCGGCCTGACGCTTGGACAGGCCGAGCGATTCGAAGCTCGGCACCGGTTCCTGGTGCGGCGCCTGGCGCGCGCTGCGGGTCATCTCGTCGAGGTCCATGTCGGCCAGGTTGGGCCGCATGATGTCGGGCACGGTGTCGCCGTCCGGCACCGGCTCGGGCGCGCGTTGCAGGCCCAAGGTCATCGGCGGCACGTAGATGCCGCCGTTCATGACCAGGGTCAGCGCTTCCACCAAGGTGTCGTTGGTGGCGCGCTTGGGGACGAATCCCATCGCGCCGGCGTCGATGGCGCGGATGACATCGCTGGCGCGGTCGGACGCCGAGACGACGACGATCGGCAGCGCCGGGTAGGCCTTGCGCAGATCGGCCAGCAGGTCGAAACCGTCGCTGGCGCCGAGCTGCAGGTCGAGCAGCACGAGGTCGTAGTCGGGGTCGCGCTTCAAGGCCGCACGGGCTTCCTTCTCGGTGGACACGCCGACCACGGTGACGTCGTCGCCGAGGCCACGGATCACGCTCTGCAACGCCGCCAGGATCAGCGGGTGGTCATCGACGAGCAGGACTTTCATCGCGTCGCCTCTTCAGATGTATTGCCGCACCACTTGCTCGACGACGCAGACCGGCTTGTCGTGGCCCACGCGTTGCATCGTCGCTTCGATCGTCAACTGCGCACCGCCATCGATCGCCTCGAAGGCCAGCAGCTTGAAGCGCGCCGAGACCCGGCAGCCCGCGGGCACCGGCGCCGGAAAGCGCACCCGGTTGACGCCGTAGTTGACGCCCATGCGCACGTCGTCGATGGCAAAAGCGCTGTACATCAACTGCGGCAACAGGCTGAGCGTGAGGAAGCCATGCGCAATGGTCGCACCAAACGGGCCGCTTGCGGCGCGCGCGGGATCGATGTGAATCCACTGCCGGTCTTCGGTGGCCTCGGCAAAAGCGTCGATGCGGGCCTGATCGACCATCACCTCGCCGCTGTGCGCGAACTCCTGGCCGACCAGCGCGGCCAGGTCCGACAGCCGCGCGAATCGTTTCATTTCGCCCAATCCAGGATCGGCTGCCACTGCGCCAGATCGCGCTCGGCGCGGCTCGGCGCCACGTCCCACAGTGTGGCGCCGCGGGCGGCGAGCTGCACGTAGAGCTGCGTGTCGCGCAGCATCGCCAGCACCGGCACGCCGAGCGTGTCCAGGAACTGGCGCAGGTGATCGGCCGACACCGTGGTCTCCTTGACGCGGTTGCCGACCACCGCGATCTTCATCTTCGGCTTGTGCTCGCGCAGCTCCTGCACGAAGGCATGCGTGGCCTGGATGTCGAACAGGCTCGGCTGCAGGGGCACGAGCACGCGGTCGGCAATGGCCAGCACCGCGCCCAACTTCTTGTCGTGCAGGCCGGCGGGCGTGTCGAGCACGACATGCGTCACGCCCTTGGGCGGGCGCACGACGCCGTCGCGCGCGATGTCCCAGGTCTGGATCGGCGGCAACATCGGCGGCCTCAGCCTAAGCCATTGGCGCGCCGATTGCTGGCGATCGACATCGCCGAGCATCACCGGCCGCCCCGCCCGCGCCAGCGCACCGGCCAGGTTGGTCGCCACCGTGCTCTTGCCCACCCCACCTTTGGGATTGGCCACCACGATCACAGGCATGCGAACTCCTCCGGCGGTTGTTTGCGGCTATGGTAACGAGGCCGTCCAACGTGCCCACGGAAAACGCCCGAAGCCTTGACCCAAGTTCTCGTCCTCGCTGCGCACCCGCACCTCGAACATTCACGCGTCAACGTGCAGATGATGCGCAGCGCCGCGGCTTCGGCGCCGGCCGGCCGCGTGCAGGTGCGCGACCTCTACGCGCTCTACCCGGACTACCTGATCGACGTCGCCGCCGAGCAGCGCGAGCTGGCCGCAGCGCAGCTCGTCGTCTGGCTGCAGCCACTGCACTGGTACGGCATGACGCCGCTGTTGAAGCTGTGGGTCGATGAGGTCTTGGCCTTCGGCTGGGCTTACGGCCCCGGCGGCAAAGCGCTGGCCGGCAAGGACTTGTGGCTCGTCGCTTCGACCGGCGGCGCCGAAGACAGCTACCGGCCGCAAGGCACCAACCGGCATTTCTTCGACGCTTTCCTGCCGCCGTACGAGCAGACCGCGGCGCTGGTCGGCATGCGCTTCTTGCCGCCGCTGGTGTTGCACGGCGCGCATCGCGTCGGCGAGGCGGAGTTGGCGGCGCATGCGCAGGTGTTCGGCGAGCGGCTGCAGAGCTATCCTCAGTGGCCGGAGATGGATGAGATCGCGGCTTGCGAAGTGATCCAAGTAGGTTCGACCGATCGCCCGACATGACCTATTCACTCGACACCCAGGCCATGCGCCAGTTGCGCGGCGCGCGCTGGAGCGGCATCTCGCCGACGGTGTATGCGCTCGGCGTCACCAGCCTGCTCACCGACATCTCATCGGAGATGGTGACGTCGATCCTGCCGCTGTACCTCGTCTTCGCCTTGCAACTCTCGCCACTGCAGTTCGGTCTGCTCGATGCGGTGTACCAGGGCGCAGCAGCCATGGCGCGCCTGGCCGGCGGCTGGTTCGCCGACCGCTGGCAGCGCCACAAGCAGATCGCCGCGGCCGGCTACGGCTTGTCGGCGGCGTGCAAGCTCGGCTGGCTCGCCGCCGGCGCGTCGTGGCCAGCGCTGTCGGCGGTGATGGCGGCCGACCGCGTCGGCAAAGGCATCCGCACGGCGCCGCGCGACGCACTGATCTCGCTGGCCAGCGAGCCGCAGCGCGTCGGCTTGGCGTTCGGTGTGCACCGCGCGTTCGACAGCGCCGGTGCGCTGCTCGGGCCGCTGCTGGCCTTTGCGATCCTGGCCGCGTTGCCCGAGGCCTACGACGTGATCTTCGTCGCCAGCTTCTGCATCGCGCTGGCCGGCCTGGCTGCGTTGCTGCTGCTGGTGCGCAGTCCGAACGACAGCACGGCCGCTGCCGCGCGACCGACCTTCTCGCAAGCCATGGGCCTGCTGCGCATCACGCGTTTGCGCGCGGTGCTGGTCGCCGCCGCGCTGCTCGGCCTGGCCACCGTCGCCGACCCGTTTTTCTACCTGCTCCTGCAGCGCAGCGCGGCGTTGCCGGTGGCCTGGTTTCCGCTGCTGTTTCTCGGCACCGCGCTGGCCTACCTCGCGCTCGCCGTGCCTGCGGGCAAGCTGGCCGACCGCATCGGCCGCGGCCGGGTCATCCTGCTCGGCCACGCGCTGCTGCTCGCGGCGTGTCTTTGCCTGCTGGCATCACACCAACACAAGCTCTGGGGCGCGCTCGCGCTGGGCCTCCTCGGCGCGTACTACGCCTGCACCGACGGTGTGCTGATGGCCGCAGTCAGCGCCTGGCTGCCGGCCGATCTGCGCGCCAGCGGCTTTGCGATGGTCACCACCGCGACGGGCTTGTCGCGCCTGGTCGGCTCGGCGCTGTTCGGTGGGTTGTGGCAGGCCCTCAGCCTGCAAACGGCGGTAGCGGTGTTTGCCTGCGCGCTGGCCGCCGCACTGCTGCTGACCGCGCGCACCTGGATTCAATTGGAGAGCTTGCCGTGAATACGTTTGCATCACCCTCGCCGGCCCGTGTGCTGGCCTTTCTCGGCGTGGCGCTGGCGTGTATCGCCTCCGCCGGCGCCTACGCCTGGTGGGCGACGCAGCAACGCGCGCAAGTCGCGGCCACGATCACGCGCACGGAGCGGCCGCTGTCGTCGTTGCCGTCGGCGCCGTACCTGCTGCTGCGCATCACCGGCCCCGGCGCCTCGCATGGCCGCATGGCGCTCGAATCGCTCGGCGCCAGCGACGGCGTGCGCTCGGTCAGCACGATGAACTGCGACCGCGTGCATGCCGCCGCTGGCCGCGGCATCTGCCTCGAAGCCAAGCGCGGCGTCCTGACGACCTACCACGCGCACCTGTTCGACAGCAGCCTGCGCCGGACTGCGAGCTTCGACCTCGCCGGTGCACCGAGCCGCACGCGCATGTCCGCCGACGGCACGCTCGCGGCGACCACGGTCTTCTTCAGCGGGCATGCGTATTCGACGCCGGGGTTTTCCACGCGCACGTCAATCATCGATGTGCAGGGCGGCCGCATGATCGCCGCCGACCTCGAAGCCTTCGCCGTGATCAAGGACGGCCAGCCCTTCAAGGCCAGCGACTTCAACTTCTGGGGCGTGACTTTCACGCCCGATGCCAAAGGCTTCTACGCGACGCTGCAAACCGGCGGCCAGCAATGGCTGGTGCAGGGCGATATGGCGCAGCGGAGCATGACGGTGATCGCGCCGAACGTCGAATGCCCGTCGCTGTCGCCCGACGGCTTGCGCATCGCCTTCAAGCGCCGCGTCGTGCCGCCGCCGCAAGGCCGCGTCGTCTGGCAGTTGATCGTGCGCGAACTCGCCGACGGCAAAGAAACCGTGCTCGCGCGCGAGACGCGCAGCGTCGATGACCAGGTCGAGTGGATCGACGACCGCGAGATCGCGTATTCGCTGCCCGATGACACGACGCCGGCGGCCACCAACACCTTCGCGCTGGCGATCGACGGCAGCAGCGCACCTAGATTGCTCGCGCCGCTCGCGTATTCGCCGGCCGTCGTGCGGTGATGAGCGGCGCTCTTGCTCTCTCCCCCTGCAAGGGGGAGGGTTGGGGTGGGGGTCGAGCTGCAACGTGCTGCCGCTCGACCCCCATCCCACCCTTCCACCTTGCAGGGGGAAGGAGCTGATTCATGGAGCACACCACCTGGCTGACGACGAGCCTGATCTACCTCGCCGCCGCGGTCATCGCGGTGCCGCTCGCACGCGCGCTCGGCCTCGGCTCGATCATCGGCTACCTCGGCGCCGGCATCGCCATCGGCCCGTGGGGTTTGAAGCTCGTCACCGATGCGCAGACGATTCTGTCGGTGGCCGAGTTCGGCGTCGTGCTGATGCTGTTCCTCGTCGGCTTGGAACTCGAGCCGCGGCGCTTGTGGGCGATGCGCCGGCCGATCTTCGGCTGGGGCACCGCGCAGGTGGTGACGTGCGCCGCGCTGATGGCGGGTGTGGCGATGGCGTTCGGCGTGTCATGGCCGATCGCCGTGGCCGCGGGCCTGGGGCTGGCGATGAGCTCCACCGCCATCGGCCTGGCCGTGCTCGACGAGCGCCGTGCGCTGCCGACCAATGCTGGCCAAGGCGTGCTCAGCGTTTCACTCTTTCAAGACGTGTCTGCGATCCCGATCCTGGCGCTGCTGCCGTTGATGGCGCCGCAGGCCGCGCTGGCCGCTGGCGGCGGCTGGTGGGGCGCCGCCAAAGCGGTGGCGGTGATCGCGGGGCTGCTGCTCGGCGGCCGATTGCTGCTGCGTCCGGCGCTGCGCTGGATCGCCGGCAGCAAGACGCCCGAGGTCTTCACCGCCGCGGCGCTGCTGCTCGTCGTCGCCACCGCAGCGCTGATGCACGCCGTCGGTTTGTCGATGGCGCTCGGCGCGTTTCTCGCCGGCGTGCTGCTGGCCGAGAGCGAGTACCGGCGCGAACTCGAAACCGATCTCGAACCGTTCAAGGGCCTGCTGCTCGGCCTGTTCTTCATTGCGGTCGGCATGAGCCTCGACTTCGCGGTCGTGTTCGCGCAACCGGGCCTGGTCGCCTCGATCGTGCTCGGCTTTCTGATCGTCAAAGCAATCGTGCTGATGTTGATCGCACGCGGCATGCCGATCCCGCTGGCCGAGCGGCCGGTGTTCGTGATCCTGCTGGCGCAAGGTGGCGAGTTCGGCTTCGTCGTCTTTCAGGCGGCGCAACAGGCCGGTGTGATCGACGGCAGCACCTCGTCGCTGCTCGTCGCCGCGGTGGCGGTGTCGATGCTGATCTCACCGCTGGCCCTCGTGCTCGCCGACAAGTGGCTGCTGCCGCGCCTGGCGCAGCACGGCGCGCACAAACTCGCCGAGCTCGACGAGGCGCAGAACCAGCAGGTCATCATTGCCGGCTTCGGCCGCTACGGGCAGATCGTCGGCCGCGTGCTGCTCGCCAACGGCATCCAGCCGACCGTGCTCGATTACGACAGCGAAGCCGTTGAAGGCATCCGCCGCTTCGGCCTGACGGTGTTCTACGGCGACGCGACGCGGCTCGATCTGCTGCGCAAGGCCGGCGCCGCCAAAGCGCGCGTGCTCGTCGTCGCCATCGACGATGTGGAGCAAAGCCTGGCGCTGGTGCTGGCCGACAAGTGGCTGCTGCCTCGGCTGGCGC
>JANMHY010000008.1:0-1878 GCA_031375525.1 Burkholderiales bacterium | reverse complement strand
CGCATCAAGCCGCAGATCGGCGAAGGCGGCACGGTGCGCCTGCAGATCTTCCAGGAAAGCTCGGACGTCATCACCCAGGCCACCGGCACCGGCAACACCGGCCCGACGACGAGCAAGCGCTCGATCGAGTCGAACGTGATCGTCGACGACGGTGCGATCCTCGTCTTGGGCGGCCTGATCGAAGACCGCTTCGAGGACAACAACAGCAAGGTGCCGCTGCTCGGCGACATTCCCTTCATCGGCGCGCTGTTCCGCTCCGAGAGCCGCACCAAGCGCCGCACCAACCTGCTCGTGTTCCTGCGCCCGATCGTCATGCGCTCGGCCGCGGACGCCACCAAGCTGACGCTCGACCGCTACGACCTGATCCGCGGACAGCAGCAAGAGGTGCAGCCGAAGAGCCACCTCTTCCTCGGAGCGGGGCAAGCGCCGATCCTGCCGCAGCAGCGGCCGGCGGACGCGGCCAGCCAGCCGGCGCTGCCGCCGCTGTCGCCGGCCTCGGCTCCCGGCGCGACGCCGCCGAAGACCAACTGATCGCGGGAGATCACGATGGGCTCGCGCCACCCCCTGCCCTACGCCTTCGCCAAGGCCAACACGCTGCTGCTCGAAGACGACGGCAGTGGCCTCACGCTGTGGGCCGGCGAGCACGCGTCACCGACGGCGTTGTCGGAAGTCACGCGCGTCTATGACATCCAGCGCTTCGAGCGCGAGCCCGTGAGCACGCTGGCGCAGCGCATCCAGGCCGCCTACGCCGGCGGCAACTCGAGCGCGGCGGCGGTGGTCGGCGAGGTCGAGTCCGCGGTCGATCTGTCGCGGATGATGCAGGACCTGCCCGCGGTGGAAGACCTGCTCGAAGCCGCCAACGACGCGCCGATCATCCGCATGCTGAACGCGCTTTTGACGCAGGCAGCGAAGGACGGCGCGAGCGACATCCACATCGAGCCCTACGAGCGCAACTCTTCCGTGCGTTTTCGCGTCGATGGCACGCTGCGCGAAGTGGTGGAGCCCAATCGCGCGCTGCACGCCGCGCTGATCTCGCGCCTGAAGATCATGGCCGAGCTCGACATCTCCGAGAAGCGCCTGCCGCAGGACGGCCGCATCTCGCTGCGCATCGGCGGCCGCGCGATCGACGTGCGCGTGTCGACGCTGCCCAATGCCCACGGCGAGCGCGCCGTGTTGCGTTTGCTCGACAAAGGCGAAGCCAAGTTCTCGCTCGAATCGCTCGGCATGAGCGGCAACGTGCTGACCAAGTTCAAGCAACTGGTGCAACAGCCGCACGGCATCGTGCTCGTCACCGGCCCGACCGGTTCCGGCAAGACGACGACGCTGTACGCCGGCCTGCAAACGCTCGAAACCAGCACGACCAACGTGCTCACCGTCGAAGACCCGATCGAGTACGAGCTGCCCGGCATCGGCCAGACGCAGATCAACGCCCGCATCGACCTGACCTTCGCCAAGGCCCTGCGCTCGATCCTGCGCCAGGATCCGGACGTGATCATGATCGGCGAAATCCGCGACTTCGAAACCGCACAGATCGCCATCCAGGCCTCGCTGACCGGCCACCTCGTGCTGGCCACGGTGCACACCAACGACGCGCCGTCGTCGGTGACACGACTGGTCGACATGGGCGTCGAGCCGTATCTGCTCAGCTCGTCGCTGCTCGGTGTGTTGGCGCAGCGCCTGGTGCGCAAGCTGTGCAACACCTGCAAGAAGCGCGACGACCGCGGCCGCTACCACCCCGTCGGCTGCGAAGACTGCGGGCGCACCGGCTACAAGGGCCGCACCGGCGTCTATGAACTGATGACCGCCGACGACAAGGTGCGCGCGCTGATCCACAGCCGCGCCGCCGAGAGCCAGCTCTTCGTCGCCGCCGAGAACGCG
>JANMHY010000006.1:0-1531 GCA_031375525.1 Burkholderiales bacterium | reverse complement strand
GGCCTGGTGCGCCTGTACGACAAGCTGCTCGATGCGCTCGAAGCGCTGCACAAGGCCGGCTTCGTGCACGGCCTGGTGCAGCCCGACCAGATATTGATGAAGGCCGACGACAACGCGCCGCTGCTGCTGGGCATGGACGGCGTGGCGATGGAGCTCGGCGAGATGACGATGAGCCCGTGGGCGGCGCCGGAGCAGCAGCAGACGACGCGCTTCGAGCGCATCAACGCCTCGGCCGACCTGTACATGCTGGCGGCGACGATGTGCTTTGCCGCCACCGGCGCCGCGCCGCCGCGGGCCGAGGAACGCCTGGCCAGCGCGGCCTGGGATCCGGCCGCGCTGCTCGCCGACGTGCCGATCGGCGGCGGCGATTCGCCGGCGCTGCGGGATGCGTTCATCCAGGCCGTGGTTGCTTCGCTCGCGCTGGCCGCGCGCGCGCGGCCGCAGAGCGCCAACGACGTGCGCCACATCCTGCACCCGCAAGGCCACAGCGCGTTCGTCGCCACCACCGGCCCGGCGCCGTTGTGGGTCGGCGAGGTGCCCGACCGCGACTCGCAATGGGAAACGCTCGAAGGCATGAGCGGCCCGGTGCCGCTGCGCGACAACGTCGATACGCAGATCGTCATGGAGCCCTTCGAGCCGAGCCCGCCAGCCGAGCCGCGCGTCGTGCGTCACGCCGTGCGCGCCGAGCCCTCGTTGGACCCGGCGGCCATGGCGACGACCGCCGGGCGGCGCGCCGCCGATGCCGTCGTGCGCCCGAAGCGCCAAGGCTTGACGATGACGGCGGTGGCGGCAGCCGTCACGGCCATCGCGGCGCTGGTCTGGTGGAGCCAGAGGCCGCCATCGGACCTGGCGTTGCCGGCGTCGTCGTCGCCATCACCCGCGGTGGTGGTCACGCCGGCCGCGGCGCCAGCGGTCGTGCAAGCCGCACCGCCCGCGGCAGCGCCGATCGCCGCCACCGCCGCGCGCGAGGAGCCCAAGCGCCCGGCTGCGCCGGCGCCGCAAGCCAAGGCCGAGGCCGCGCCGCCACCGGCCGTGGTGGCGGTTGCAGAACCCACGCCCGTGCCGATCGCGGTGGCACCAGCACCTGCGCCGGCGCCAGCGCCAGCGCCGGTCCCAACACCCGCGGCCGCGATGCCGAAGGCTGCGCCGCCGATCGTCGTTGAGCCAAAAGTCGCGGCCAAGGCCCCGGTCAAGGCCGTGCCGAAAGCGGCAGCGCCCAAAGCCGTGGCCAAGCGCAACGACAAGCCGGCGGCCCCCGCCGCCAAGACCGCGCAGCGCACGGTGCCCGCTGAAACGCTGTGCGGCAACCGCACGCAGTTCGCCTACCTGTATTGCATGCAGGAGCAATGCACGCGCGCGGCGCAGCGCAACAACACGCAATGCGCGGCGCTGCGTCGCTCCGGCGAATTGAGATGATGCCCCCCCCCCGGAGCGGCTGCGCCGCACCCCCCCAGGGGGGCACCGCGAGTGGCCTGGCAGAGCAAGATCCACGGCTGTTGCTTGGGAATTCATCTCTGGCTGCCTGCAGTTC
>JANMHY010001005.1:0-2824 GCA_031375525.1 Burkholderiales bacterium | reverse complement strand
GCCCGGCACCGTGCGCTTGCTCGAGCCGGCGCTTCCCGACCTCTCCGCCCTTGACGCGCATGGCCTGCGCGACTACTTTGCCGACACCCACTACGCCACGCCGATGCGCGCACTGGCCTTGCTCGAACAGCTGGGCCGCTTGCCGCGCTGCGTGGCCGTGATCGGCTGCGAACCCGAGTCCGACGAAGCAATGCATCCCGGGCTCAGTGCGCCGGTGATTGCGGCGCTCGATCGTGCAGAGGCACTGGCCGTCGAATGGATCGCCTCGCAGCTTGCGGGATGATGGCGACGGGTTGTGTCGACACTGCCTTCAACGCGGGTGGGTGACCCCGGTTTCCCCGGGGAGCGTTGCTTCGAGTCCCATCAGCCACCGCAATCGAATCGAGCACCCGCAAGCATGTGCGCCGCGTCTTGTCGTCGCGATCAGCATGCATTGACGGCGCGCCCTTGACCATCGTGTGCGAGCAGCCTATGTTCGCTGGCCGGGTCAGGCAATCGGCGGTTGCAACTTCAAGGGGACGCTTCATGGCTCATTCGATGACAGACCAACATCTCGAGAGCAACGCGAAATATGCTTCGGGGCAGGCGCTGCACAAGGCCGCGCATCCCGGCGCGCAGCGCATTCAGCCGGCTAAGCGGGTGGCCGTTGTCGCGTGCATGGACGCGCGGCTCGACGTCGAAGATCTGCTGGGCTTGCAGACCGGGGATGCGCACATCATTCGCAACGCCGGAGGCGTGGTGACCGACGATGCGATCCGTTGCCTGATCATTTCGCACCACTTGCTCGACACCAATGAGATCATCCTGATTCATCACACACGTTGCGGCATGCTCGCCTTCACCGACGATCTGCTGAAGGCCGGACTCGAAGGCGATCCGGCGGCCGAGAAGCTGCTCGGCCAGGCCACGTCGCGTGCGTTCACGAGTTGCAAGTCCTGCGCGTCCACACCCTCGGCGTTCCACGCCTTCAGGGGCGCCATCGAGCCGCTCGATGCGCCGCGCGACGAGAAGAACATGGAACGCCTTGGCTGGGACGTGCGGCGCGGCATGGCATCGATCCTGAACCATCCGTGGCTCCCGACCCAGGGCGCGGATGCGGTCACGGTGCGTGGCTTCATCTACGACGTCGACACCGGCAAGCTCGAAGAGGTGAGCTATCCGGGTCCGATGGGGTCGTTTGCCTGAAGTCATGGCGCGCCCTCGGCTGCGAACGCGGCGGTAGCGCTGTGCGCTGCCGCCAACGCCCGGTCTGGCGTGCCGGCCCCTGGCGCCTGATGCGGGTTTCCTATCCTGGCGAGTGCTTCTTCAAGTATTAATATTCTGGTACAACAATATTCGGATAAATAAGTCTGTTGCCCATGCCATGTCGGTTCTCGGGAAGATGCGATGGATTTGCGCAACAAGCCAGCCTGGTTCCCAGGGCGCCTGATTAAGGCGCCGGAAAACTTCCTCGACGCCGTAGGGGTGTGCCAGGTTGTCGCCGAGGCCAAGGCCGGCCGCCGCGATTTCATCCGCAGCGCTTTTGCCGTGGCTGGGGCGGCGGCGGCCGTGCCCGTGGTCCGGGCCGCCGGCAACCCGGCGCTGCCTGGGGGCGGTGATGCCAACATTCTCGAGTTGCCCGAGCACAGCAAGGGCCTCGGCCAGGCGGTGGCGACCGACCGCTACGGCAAGCCGTCCCGGTACGAGAGCAATGTGCAACGCGGCCAGAGCCCCGGCCTGACGCAGACCCGGCAGGCCTCGGTCTCGTTCGCGCCGCTGCAGTCGCTGTTCGGCATCGTCACGCCGAGCGGCCTGCATTTCGAGCGTCATCACCAGGGCTGGTGGGACATCGATCCGTCGAAGCACCGGCTGATGCTCAATGGGTCGGACGACCAGATCATGAAGCGGCCGATGGTCTTCACGATGGACGAGCTGATGCGCCTGCCGTCGGTGAGCCGATTTCACTTCATCGAGTGCGGCGCCAACACCGGCATGGAGTGGGGCAACGTCGCCGTGCCGACCTGCCAGTACAGCCACGGCATGCTCAGTTGCAGCGAGTTCACCGGCGTGCCGCTGAAGCTGCTGCTCGACATGGCCGGCGTCGATTTCAAGCGCGCGCGCTTCGTGCTGGGCGAGGGCGCCGACGGCTCGTCGATGACGCGCACGCTGCCGATGGCGCTCGTCGAGAGCGGCGAAGTTCTGGTCGCCTACGGCCAGAACGGCGAGATGCTGCGCCCGGAGCAGGGCTACCCGCTGCGGCTGGTGGTGCCGGGCGTGCAGGGCGTGAGCTGGATCAAGTACCTGCGCCGCATCGAGGTCGGCGACAAGCCGTACGGCAGCAAGGACGAAGCGCTGCACTACATGGACCTGATGCCGGGCGGTCTGCACCGCCAGTACACGAGCACGCAGGAATGCAAGAGCGTCGTCACCACGCCGTCGGGCGGGCAGGTGCTGCAGGGCAAAGGCTTCTACAACGTCAGCGGCCTGGCCTGGTCGGGGCGCGGCAAGGTCAGACGGGTCGATGTCTCGGTCGATGGCGGGCGCAACTGGCGTGTGGCGCGATTGGAAAGCCCGGTGATGACGAAGTGCCTGACGCGCTTCAACATCGACTGGGTGTGGGACGGCAGGCCGGCGCTGGTGCAGAGCCGGGCCACCGACGAGACCGGCTACGTGCAGCCGACCTACCGGCAATTGCGCGCGGTGCGCGGCTCGCGCTCGATCTATCACAACAACGCCATCCAGACCTGGCTCGTTCAGGACAGCGGCGAGGTGAAGAATGTTCAGCTGGCGTGAGTCGGCGCTGGTGTTGGCGCTGCTCGCCGCCGATGCCTGCGGTGCGCAGACG
>JANMHY010001002.1:0-2932 GCA_031375525.1 Burkholderiales bacterium | reverse complement strand
CGCGTGCGCGGCGACAGCGTGCCCGGCCACATGCGCCTGCCGGGCTACATCCGCGGCAAGACCGGCCTGGTGGTCGGCGAGTCGCCGCCGTACCCGTTCCCCGATGCGCACGCGCATGGTGTGCCGGCGCAAGACGAGCCGACCTACGACGTGCGCTTTCGCAGCCAGGACCTGTGGCCCGATGCGTCCGACGATGCGCTGGTGCATGTGGGCGTGTTCCAGAGTTATCTGCAAAGAGCGCCTGCTGCCGCCGAGACCGCCCATGAATGACACCCCAAAAGCCGCACCACCACTGCCCGACCGCCTCTCGGTCGATCCCGGCAGCGCGCATCACGTCGCCGCGGTGGCCGAGCACGCGATCGGCATTCGCTTCAACGGCAAGGAGCGCTTCGACGTCGAGGAGTACTGCATCAGCGAAGGCTGGGTGAAAGTGCCCGCCGGCCGCGCCGTCGATCGCAAGGGCAAGCCGCTGCTGATCAAGCTGAAAGGCAAGGTCGAACCGTTTTACCGCTGAAGAGGGCCGAGACGCCGCTGGCAGTTGGCAGCCTGCGGGTGTACGCTGCACCGCACAGGGCGGGCACTGCGCGGCGCCACCGGGATGTTCGCAAGCGTGCCCTGACGGATCGGGCGCCGCCAGGCATCACCAGGAGTGTGCGATGTCTGACCATGTTTACAAGCTCGTCGAAGTGGTCGGATCGTCGGCCAACGGCACCGACGACGCGATCCGCAAGGCCATCGAAACCGCGGCCAGCACGCTGCGCCACGTCGATTGGTTCGAGGTCACCGAAACACGCGGCCATGTCATCGAAGGCAAGGTGGCGCATTTCCAGGTCACCGTGAAGGTGGGCTTTCGCATCGAGGCCTGAGAGGCTGTGATGGGTCTGCGTGCCTCGTTGCTGCTGGCGCTCGCGCTCGTCGCGGCGCCGGTCCCTGCGGCCGGCGTAGCGCCGGTGTTCGTGCTGCGCATCGACGGCGCCATCGGCCCGGCCACCGCCGATCACGTGCACCGCACGCTGGAGCGCGCGGCGCAGGAGCGTGCGCAACTGATCGTGCTGCAGATGGACACCCCCGGCGGCCTGGACACCGCGATGCGCAGCATCGTCAAGGACATCCTCGCCTCGCCGGTGCCGGTGGCCGGCTTCGTCTCGCCGCAGGGCGCGCGCGCCGCCAGCGCCGGCACCTACATCCTCTACGCCACGCACATTGCGGCGATGGCGCCGGCCACCAACATCGGCGCCGCGACACCGATCGCGATCGGCATGCCGTCCCCTGGCAGCGCAGAGCCGCCGGTGCGGCCGGCCAGCGGGGCGTCGGCGCCCGAGGCCGGGCACGACACGCTCGCCGCCAAGCGCATCAACGATGCCACGGCCTACCTCCGCAGCCTGGCGCAACTGCGTGGCCGCGATGTCGCCTGGGCCGAGCAAGCGGTGCGCGAGTCGGTGAGCCTGGCTGCGAACGATGCCCTCGCGCGCAAGGTGATCGACCTGATCGCGGTCGACGTGGCCGACTTGCGGCGCCAGCTCGACGGCCGTGTGGTGCCGCTCGGCGATGCGCGCGGCACGGTGGTCACGCTGGCTACGTCACAAGCCGCCGTGGTGACGGTGGAGCCCGACTGGCGCGGCCGCCTGCTGGCGGTGATCAGCGACCCGAGCCTGGCCCTGGTGCTGATGATGATCGGCGTCTACGGCCTGCTGTTCGAGTTCATGAACCCGGGCTTCGTTGCGCCCGGCGTCATCGGCGGCGTGTGCCTGCTGCTCGCGCTGTGGGGCTTGCAGATGCTGCCGATCAACTACGCCGGCCTGGCGCTGATCCTGCTCGGCATCGGCTTCTTCGTCGCCGAGGCCTTCGTGCCCAGCTACGGCGTGCTGGGGCTGGGCGGCATCGCCGCGTTCGCCTTCGGTGCGCTGCTGCTCGTCGACAGCGAACTGCCGGGCTTCGGCATTCCGCTGTCGCTGATCGGCGGCCTGGCGTTGGCGTCGGCGCTGTGCGTCATCGGCATTGCCAGCATGGCCGCCAAGGCGCGCCGGCGGCCGGTGGTCAGCGGCACACAGCATCTGCTCGGCGTGTCGGGCACCGTGATCGCGTTCGACGGCGGCCACGGCTGGGCGCTGGTGGACGGCGAGCGCTGGCAGGTGCGCGCCGATGAATCGCTGCGAGCCGGCCAACGCGTGTGCATCACGCGCATCGATGGCCTGGTGTTGGAGGTTCGCGCCGCCGCAGAACCCGTCATCGCGCAAGGAGCTTCGTCATGATCTTTCCCCTCGGCTTTGCGACCGTCCTCGTCTTGCTGGCGCTGCTGGCGGCCAGCTCGCTGCGCATCCTGCGCGAATACGAACGCGGCGTCGTCTTCCAACTCGGGCGCTTCTGGCGCGTCAAAGGGCCGGGGCTGGTGATCCTCGTGCCCGGCATCCAGCAGATGGTGCGCATCGACCTGCGCATCGTGGTGATGGACGTGCCGAGCCAGGACGTGATCTCGCGCGACAACGTGACGCTCAAGGTCAACGCGGTGCTGTACTTTCGCGTCGTCGATCCCGAGCGCGCGGTGATCCAGGTCGAGCAGTTCCTGGCCGCCACCAGCCAGCTCGCGCAGACCACTTTGCGCGCGGTGCTCGGCAAGCTCACGCTCGACGAGTTGCTGTCGGTGCGCGAGCGCCTGATCCTCGATCTTCAGATGATCCTCGAAAGCCTGACCTATGCCTGGGGCATCAAGGTCACCAACGTCGAGATCAAGCATGTGGACCTGAACGAAACCCTGATCCGCGCCATCGCGCGCCAGGCCGAAGCCGAGCGCGAGCGCCGCGCCAAGGTGATCCACGCCGAGGGCGAACTGCAAGCCGCAGAAAAACTGGCGCAGGCCGCGGAGATCCTGGGCCGGCAGCCGGGGGCGATCCAATTGCGCTACCTGGAGACGCTGACGGTGATCGCCGCCGAC
>JANMHY010000999.1:0-2323 GCA_031375525.1 Burkholderiales bacterium | reverse complement strand
GCCCGGCACGATCACGGTGCCCGAGGCCGCTTTCGAGGCGTCGCTGGAAAGCACCGCGCGCAGCTTGCAGCGTGCCGGCCTGAAGCATGTCGTGCTGCTCGGCGACCACGGCGGCTATCTGAAGAACCTCGATCGCGTGGCAGCGCGCGTGCAGGGTGTGTTCTCACCGCCGGAGTACTACCGCGCGTCGAGTGCAGACCACGCGGCGGCGTTGCGCGCGCGCGGTTTCACCGACGCGCAGATCGGCCGCCATGCCGGGCTCGCGGACACGTCGCTGATGCTGGCACTCGATCCGTCGCTCGTGCGCAGCGAGCGCCTGTCGTCGAGCCAGGGCGAGGGCGCCGATGGCGATGCCAGCCGTGCCGATGCTGCGCTCGGCAAAGAAGCGGTCGAGCGCATCGTTGCGCAGACGGTGGCGGCAATCCGCGCGCGCACGGCCGCGCGCGAAGGCAAGCCACAATCCGCACCGTCGAAGCCCTGAGCTGGTTGGAGTGAATGCGATGAATCGAGTGATGACGTTCGGCCTGTGCGCAAGCGCCGTGGCTGCTTTGGGCTGGATGGCGGTGACGCATGCGCAGGCGCCGGCAAGCGCGCCGGCGAATGCGCCGGCCACGTCCGCGCCGGCAGCCCCAGCGATGCCCGCGGTGGTCACCGTGCCCGGCATGCCGCCGGTCGTCGATGCAAAGAACCTTTACACCGAGCAGGGTGCAGGCAAGGTGCTGCCGGCCATCGCCGGCGATCTGCCGCGCGTCTACGTGCCAAACCTGCGCAGCGGCGACGTGTACGTGATCGACCCGGCGCAGATGAAGGTCGTCGATCGTTTCAAGGTCGGCATCGGCCCGCAGCACATCGTGCCGTCGTGGGACATGACGACGCTGTGGGTGACCAACAATGCCGAGCGCACCGACAAGGGCAGCCTGACGCCGATCGATCCGAAGACCGGCAAGCCGGGCCCGGCGATCAACGTCGATGACCCGTACAACATGTACTACACGCCGGACGGCAAGAGCGCGATCGTCGTTGCCGAAGCGCGCAAGCGCCTGGACTTCCGCGACCCGAAGACGATGGCCTTGCAGTACGAGATCGACGTGCCCGGCTGCCCCGGCATCAATCACGCCGACTTCTCGATCGACGGCAAGACTGTCTTCTTCACCTGCGAGTTTTCGGGCACGCTGGCCAAGATCGATCTGGCGAATCGCAAGGTGCTCGGCTACCTCAAGCTGTCGATGCCCGAGACGCGCTTCAAGCCGACCAAGCTGAAGCCGGGGCAGATCTGGGAGCCGGGCGAGACCGAGCTCTGCACCGTCACCAAGGGCATGCCGCAGGACATCCGCATCTCGCCCGACGGCAAGCGCTTCTACGTTGCCGATATGCATGCCGACGGCGTGCACGTGGTCGATGGCGAGAGTTTCACCAAGGTCGGCTTCATCGCCACCGGCCTCGGCACGCACGGCCTGTACCCGAGCCGCGACGGCATGAGCCTCTACGTCGCCAACCGCGGCTCGCACCAAATTCACGGGCCGAAGAACGGCAACGGCAGCGTGGCGGTGATCGACTTTGCGAGTGAGAAGGTCGTCGCGCGTTGGGGCATCCCCGGCGGCGGCAGCCCGGACATGGGCAACATCAGCGCCGACGGTCGCTACCTCTGGCTGGCCGCACGCTACGACGACGTGGTCTATCGCTTCGACACGCAGAGCAATGGCGCTGTCGAGCAGATCAAGGTCGGCGCTGAGCCGCATGGCTTGACGGTGTGGCCGATTCCGGGCCGCTACTCACTCGGACACACAGGAAACATGAGGTGAGGTTCGGCCTCATCATCGTCGGCGACGAAATCCTTTCCGGCAAGAGGAAGGACGGCCACATGCCGAAAGTGATTGAGTTGCTGTCCGCGCGCGGCCTCCAACTCGCCTGGGCGCGCTATGTCGGCGACGACCGCGCACTCATCACCGAAGCCCTGCAACATGCCTTCGCCAGCGGCGATGTCGTGTTCTCCTGCGGCGGCATCGGCGCTACGCCGGACGATCACACGCGCCAGTGCGCAGCGGCGGCACTGAAGCGCGAGCTGGTGCTGCACCCCGAAGCCAATGTGCTGATCCAGCAGCGCATGCAGGACGTCGCGCGCGAACGCGGCGAAGCGTATGACCCCGATCGCCACGACAACGTGCACCGCTTGAACATGGCGGTGTTCCCGCAGGGCGCGCCAGCAGAGTACGCAGGGCCGGCTCTTCGGTGGCTGTGAGGGCCACCAGGCCCTTGATGTCGATTTCGCACAGCGCCTGGCGCTGCGACAGGGCCGCGGCGGCATCGGCGGCGCTGGCGCGCG
>JANMHY010000950.1:0-1758 GCA_031375525.1 Burkholderiales bacterium | reverse complement strand
GCACCTTCGTCGGCCAGGCGTTTTCCTGGCTGATCGTGGTGCTGACGCTGATGATCACCTGGGAAGTGTTCTCGCGCTACGCGCTGGACGCTCCGCATGCCTGGGCCTTCGACGTCATGATCATCCTGTACGGCACGCTGTTCATGATGGCCGGCGCCTACACGCTGGCCAAGTCGGGGCATGTGCGCGGCGACGTGCTGTACGGCTTCTTCGAGCCGCGCACGCAGGCCACGATCGACCTGATCCTGTTCGTCCTGTTCTTCATCCCGGGCGTGTTCGCGCTGACCTATGCCGGCTACTACTTCGCCGCCGAGTCCTGGGCGGTCAACGAGCATTCCAGCATCACCGCGAGCGGCCCGCCGATCTATCCGTTCAAGACGATGTTGCCGCTGGCCGGCGGCTTCCTGCTGTTGCAAGGCATCGTCGAAATCATCCGTTGCGTGATCTGCATCCAGCATGGGCAGTGGCCCGCGCGCGTGGAAGACGTCGAGGAAGTCGACGTCGACAAGTTGAAGGAAATGGTCCACGTGAAAGACGAAGACATCGCCAAGCTCGACCAGTTCGTCGTGCCTGAGGCGAGCACCCAAGGGAGCACGAAATGACGATTCGCAAGGAACTCTGGTTCGGCTTTTCGCTGATGGCGATCATCCTCGCCGCGGTGGTCGCCTTCACGCCCTGGGCCGGCTTCTTCGACGGCAGCCTGAACCATGACGATCTCGGCGCCCTCGGCCTGTTGATGCTCGGCCTGATCGTCGTGGCCATCATGCTCGGCTTCCCGACCGCGTTCACACTGATGGGCATGGGCGTGTTCTTCGGCTGGCTCGCCTACCGCAGCGTCAACCCCGCCCTGGCCAACCAGCAGATCCTCGACCTGATGGTGCAGCGCGCCTATTCGGTGATGTCCAACGACGTGCTGATCGCGATCCCGCTGTTCGTCTTCATGGGCTACCTGGTCGAGCGTGCCAACCTGATCGAAAAGCTGTTCAAGAGCCTGCACCTGTCGCTGGCGCGAGTGCCCGGAGCACTCGCGGTGGCCACCATCGTCACCTGCGCCATCTTCGCCACGGCCACCGGCATCGTCGGCGCGGTGGTCACGCTGATGGGGCTGCTGGCGCTGCCGGCGATGCTGCGCGCCGGCTACAACATCAAGCTCGCCGCCGGTGCCATCACCGCGGGCGGCTGCCTGGGCATCCTGATTCCGCCGTCGGTGCTGCTGATCGTCTACGGCGCCACCGCGGGTGTGTCGGTCGTCAAGCTCTATGCCGGCGCCTTCTTTCCCGGGATCATGCTCGCCGCGCTGTATGTGGGCTACGTCATCATCGTCGCCAAGTGGAAGCCGCACCTCGCGCCACCGTTGGCCGCGAGTGAGCGCATGGTGCCGCTGCCGCCGCTGTCGCAGACCTTGAGTGCGCGCAGCGGCAATGCGCTGAAGGGGCTGTTCGGCGCCCTCGGCAATCCCGCGCTGCCCAAGCGCCAGGTCGCCACGCAGCTGTTCGTCTCCCTGCTGCCGGCGATCTCCATCGTCGCGCTGCTGGTCGTGATGTACGGGTCGGCGACCGCGCCCGCGGCCGCGGTCGACACCACCGGCCTGGTGCAATCGGGCGGTTCGTCGGTCGCCAGCGACGACAAGGCAGCAGAGCCCTCGGGCCTGCAGGAGCCACCCAAGGAAGAAGGCGGGCTGCAGGAGCCGCCGAAAGACGGCACTGATCTCAAGGAGCCCCCCGCAGAGCCAGCCGCGGCAGCGTCAACCGCAGCCGC
>JANMHY010000875.1:0-3829 GCA_031375525.1 Burkholderiales bacterium | reverse complement strand
CACATCATCGACTCGCTGGCCTACCCCGGCGGCCAGTGCATCGAGCTCTACCCCGACAAGCCGATCTACGACATCCCGGCCGTGCCGGTGTGCACCCGCCAGGATCTGTCCGACAACTTGCTGAAGCAGATCGAACCGTTAGGCGCGACGTTTCATCTGGGCCCGGAAGTCAGCGCTGTCGAGAAAAAAGACGACGGCCGCTTCTTCGTCGAAACCAGCAAGGGCACGCAGTTCCTGACCAAGACGATCTTCATCGCCGCCGGCGTCGGCGCGTTCCAACCGCGATTGCTCAAGATCGACGGCCTCGACAAGTTCGACGGCTCGCAACTGCACTACCGCGTCCGCGACCCATCGCTGTTTGCCGGCAAGAACCTCGTCATCGTCGGCGGCGGCGACTCGGCGCTCGACTGGACGCTGAACTTCGTGCAGGAAGGTCCGCACAAGGCCGAGAGCGTGATCCTGATTCACCGCCGCGACGGCTTCAAGGCCGCGCCGGCCTCTGTCGCCAGGATGAAGGAGCTGTGCGACGCCTACGAGATGCAGTTCGTCGTCGGCCAGATCACCGGCATCGAAGAACGCGACAACAGGCTCGCTGCGATCAAGGTCACCGGCGGCGACGGCGTGACACGCGTCATCCCGCTCGACATGCTGCTCGTCTTCTTCGGCCTGTCGCCCAAGCTCGGGCCGATTGCGCATTGGGGCTTGGAGATCGAGCGCAAACAACTGGTGGTGGACACCGAACAGTTCAGCACCAACGTGCGCGGCATCTTCGCGGTCGGCGACATCAACACTTATCCGGGCAAGAAGAAGCTGATCCTCTCAGGCTTCCACGAAGCCGCGCTCGCAGCATTCGGCGCCGCGCCGATCATCTTCCCGGACAAGCGCATCCACTTGCAGTACACGACGACCAGTCCGAAGCTGCACAAGGTGCTCGGCGTCGAAACACCGACGTTCGACGACTAGAATTCACCGCATCGCAGCGATCCTGCTGCGATCTCGCTAGGGGTGCTGGGCCCGTCATCACGACAGGACCCGGCTGAGATCAAACCCTCCGAACCTGACCGGGGTAATGCCCGCGCAAGGGAAGCCACATGAAGTCAATCTGCTTTGCCGTTCTCGGCGTTGTCGCGTCGAGCCTTTCATACGCGCAGGAAACGCAGCGCATCACCATCACCGGCAGCGCCGCGCAGCAGGCGCCGAATGTGGCGGGCTTCGGCGACACACCGCTCGCGCGCGTGCCCTTCTCCGCCACCGTGATCGATCAGCGCGCGCTGCAAGACGCGGGCATCTCGAGCCTGGCCGACATCACGCGGCTGGATGCCGGCATCACCGACGCCTACAACGCGCCGGGCTACATCAACCAGCTCGCGGTGCGCGGCTACACGCTCGACAACCGCTTCAACTTCCGCCGCGACGGCTTGCCGATCAACGCCGAGACCGCGATCGGCCAGGCCAACAAACAAGTGCTCGAAGTGTTGAAGGGCACGAGCGGCCTGCAAGCCGGCACGAGCGCGCCGGGCGGGTTGTTGAACCTCGTCGTCAAGCGGCCGCGCGAACGCGTGCGCGATGCGAGCGTGGCGTGGACGCAGGACGGCGCGCTAGAAGCCGCATTCGATGTCGGCGCGCGTGAGAGTGGCATCGGCTGGCGAGTCAACGCCAACGGCGCACGGCTCGACCCGCAAACCAACAGCGCGCGCGGCCGTCGCTGGCTCG
This sequence comes from Burkholderiales bacterium, assembly GCA_031375525.1. GTDB lineage: Bacteria > Pseudomonadota > Gammaproteobacteria > Burkholderiales > Burkholderiaceae_C > CADEEN01. Next base: position 2,116 of record JANMHY010000875.1, on the reverse strand, counting down.
CCGCAGGCGCCGTCGATACGCGCCTGGGCAACACGCTCGTCGAAGCCGAAGTCGAAGCCAGCCGGCAGAGCCAGCCGAGCGTGCCCGGATTCAGCCTGCTCGGCAGCCGCTTGCCGAATGCGAACGACATCGACCCGCGCATCAACTTGAACAATCAATCGTGGAGCCTGCCTGTCGTGTTTGCCGGCCGCACCGGCTCGCTGCGCGTGACGCACACGCTCGCAGACAACGCCGAGCAGCAGATCGACCTCGTCGCGCACGGCATGCGCCAGCAATTGAAGAACGACGACCGCATCGCCTTCCCCTTCGGTTGCAGCGCAGAAGAGGTCTTCAGCCGCTACTGCAGCGACGGCAGCTTCGACTACTACGATTTCCGCAGCGACGACGAGCGCCGCACCAGTGATGCGCTCGACCTGGCGGTCAAAGGCCGCGCGCAACTCGGTAGCTTCACGCACCAGTTCAACGCCGGCGTGCTGTTCACGCGCTACGTGGCGCGCTTCGGCCGGCAGGCGTTCAACTTCGTCGGCACCGGCACGATCGACGGCCGCGCCGTCGTGCCGCCCGACCCGACGCTCGCCGATGGGAACACGAACCGCGACGAGCGCAGCACCGAGCTGCACTTGCAAGACATGGTGCCGCTGGGCGCGCAGTGGAGCCTGTGGGCGGGCGCGCGCCACACGCGCATCGAACGCACCGATGGCTCGCGCGCGACGCCGTATGCGCAATCGTTCACCACGCCGTGGCTGGCCTTGAGCCACGCCTTCACCAAGGAGACGCAGGCCTATGCAAGCGCCGGCCAGGGCATCGAGTCCGAAGTCGTGCCCAACCGCGCGCGCTACAGCAACGGTAGCAAAGTGCTGCCTGCATTGAAGAGCCGCCAGGTCGAGTTCGGCTTCAAGCACGCGAGCGATACCATCGACGCGCGCATCGCGCTGTTCGACATCCGCCGCCCGGCCGCGAACGATTTCCACACCGACGACGGCGCGCCCTCGCTCGACGATTGCAGCGACGAAGACCCGTGCACGCGCCGCATCGATGGCACCGCCAACCACCGCGGCATCGAAGCCGAAGCCGAGTGGCGCGCCGGCGACGTCTCGCTGCGCGGCAGCGCGATGCTGCTGCGCGCGCGCCGCAGCGGATCGGACATTGCATCCCTCAACGGCCTGCAGCCCACCAACGTGCCTGCGCGCAGCCTGAAATTGCAAGTCGCCTACAACGTCTCCACCCTGCCCGGCCTGGCCCTCGTCGGCTTCGTCAGCCACGAGGCACGGCGCATGGTCGTGCCCGACAACAGCGTGGCCACCCCCGGCTGGACGCGCATCGACCTCGGCGCGCGCTTCACGCAAGTCGTCGGCAGGCAAACCATGGTCTGGCGCTTGGGCCTCGACAACGCCACCGACCGCCGCGCCTGGCAAGAAGCCCCCTACCAGTTCGGCCACACCTACCTCTACCCCCTAGCCCCGCGAACCGCCCACGCGTCGCTGGCCGTGCGCTTCTGACGGCCGCTATACTCGCGCCCTCTTTTCCTCGATAGCTCAGTTGGTAGAGCGCCGGACTGTTAATCCGTAGGTCCCTGGTTCGAGCCCAGGTCGGGGAGCCATAAAAATCAACAGGTTAGCGATGCAAGTCGCTAACCTGTTTTTCTTTGTGGGGCTCCGTGTCCGGCTCGTGTCCGAAATTTCTCGGAAGCTCGGCATGTGTCCTGATCGCAACACCGCTCGGCGTCCCAGGTCGTCCCGTGAAGCGCCGCTGAGAACTCACGCGTCGATGGTGCCCGGAGCGCGGACCGTGTCCGCGGCCGTCAGGCCAACCGAATTGGATTCAACGAGGCCCAAATCCACGAACACCCTTGACGCTGCCCGGTCAATTGCCTTCTCCGCAACGGCCCCTCGGTGGCACCTTGGCCCTGAGTGGCCGGAATGCAACGAGCACCTGACCACTGAACACCGCATGGGACGACGAAGTCACTGGCAGATCAATGTCGCTGCGCCGGAATGCGTCCTCTCTGACGACGAACAACTCGACGTTAGCGGCGCGTTCAACATACGGCGGCGCCTGATCCGGCACGAAAATAGCTGCATGGCCCAGTCCCCTCGCCTCGACCTACGCCCCGGCG
>JANMHY010000785.1:0-3668 GCA_031375525.1 Burkholderiales bacterium | reverse complement strand
TGCATCAGCGCGTTCAACATCGCCACGTCGGTATCTGGCTTGAACTGCAGGAAACGGTGCGCGACACGCGACAGCTCGGAGCGGCGCGGGTCCATGACGATCAGCTTGGTGCCGGCCTTGGCGGCGTTCTTGATGTAGCTGGCCGCGACAGGATGGTTCACCGTCGGGTTGGCGCCGATCAGGATCACGACCTCGGCCTGCGTCACGTCCATCACCGGGTTGCTGACCGCGCCGGAGCCGATGCCTTCCAGCAGCGCCACCACCGACGAGGCGTGGCACAGCCGCGTGCAGTGATCGACGTTGTTGCTGCCGAAGCCCGTGCGCACGAGTTTCTGGAACAGGTAGGCCTCTTCGTTGCTGCCCTTGGCAGAGCCAAAGCCAGCCAGCGACTTCTTGCCGTGCGTGTCGCGGATCGCCTTGAGTCCACCGCCGGCGAACTCGAGCGCTTCTTCCCACGTCGCTTCGCGGAAGCTGTCCATCACGCGCGTCGGGTCCATCGTGAAGTCGCCGCGCTTCGGCGGTGCATCCTTGCGGCGGATCAGCGGCTTGGTCAATCGCTGCGGATGGTGCGCGTAGTCGAAGCCGTAGCGGCCCTTGACGCACAAGCGTCCGTGATTCGCCGGGCCGTCTCGGCCTTCGACATAAAGGATCTTGTTGTCCTTGACGTTGTAGGTGAGCTGGCAACCGACGCCGCAGTACGGGCACACCGACTCGACCTGCTTGTCGGGCACCGCGAGCGCGGCGTCGCGCGCCGGCATCAGCGCGCCGGTCGGGCAGGCCTGCACGCATTCGCCGCAGGCCACGCAGGTGGAGGCACCCATCGGGTCGTCCATGTCGAAGACGATCTTCGCGTGCTCGCCGCGGAAGGCCAGGCCGATCACGTCGTTGACCTGCTCGTCGCGGCAGGCGCGCAGGCAGCGCGTGCACTGGATGCAGGCATCGAGGTTGACCGCGATGGCCGGGTGCGAAATGTCTTGCGCCGGTTGCGCGCGTGAGGCGAAGCGCGGCTTGCCGACGCCGAGTTTTTCGGCCCAGACGTCGAGCTCGTTGTGGCGCGTGTACTCGCGCTCGGGCATGTCGGCCAGCAGCAGTTCGAGCACGGTCTTCTGCGCGCGCGGCACGCGTTCACTCGTCGTCGTGACCTTCATGCCTGGAGTGGCGCTGCGGCAGCACGACGGCGCGAGCACGCGCTCGCCGTCGATCTCGACCATGCAGGCGCGGCAGTTGCCGACCGCATCGAGCCCCACCTTGTAGCAAAGGTGCGGGATCTCGATGCCTTCGCGCTTGGCGACTTCGATCAGCGGCTCGCCTGGGACGGCAGAGACATCGCGGCCGTCGAGCTTGAAGGTGATGGTTTCGCGTGCGGTCATGGTCGATTGCGTTCAGTCGTCGCGCTGCGCGGCAGGCGGTATGCGGTGCGGGCTCATGCTGGAGTACCAGAAATCGCCCGCCCCGCATACCGCCTGCCGCGTGGCACGGGTGTTCGTGTTCGTGGCGTCGAATACCAACAGGGGCATCATTTGATCTCCTGCGGGAAGTATTTGATGACGCAGTCGATCGGGTTCGGCGCTGCCTGGCCGAGGCCGCAGATCGACGCGTCGCGCATCACGGCCGAGAGGTCGGCGAGCAGCGGCAGGTCCCACTTCGGCTGCCCGATCAACAGCGACGCTTTCGCGGTGCCGTTGCGGCACGGCGTGCATTGCCCGCACGACTCGTGAGCGAAGAACCGCATCATGTTGCGTGCCGCGGCGACCGCGCTGTCCTTATCGGACAACACGATCACCGCGGCCGAGCCGATGAAGCAGCCGTGCGCTTGCAAGGTGTCGAAGTCGAGCGGGATGTTGTCCATCGACGCAGGCAGGATGCCGCCCGACGCGCCGCCCGGCAGATAGCCGTAGAGCATGTGGCCGTCCACCATGCCGCCGCAATGCTCGTCGATCAGCTCACGCAGCGTGATGCCGGCCGGCGCCAGCTTGACACCCGGGGTCTTCACGCGGCCCGAGACCGAGAACGAGCGCAGGCCCTTGCGGCCGTTGCGGCCCTGCGAGGCGAACCATACGCCGCCCTTTTCGAGAATTTCGCGCACCCAGTACAGCGTTTCGAAGTTGTGCTCCAGCGTCGGCCGGCCAAAGAGCCCCACTTGCGCGACGTAAGGCGGGCGCAAGCGCGGCATGCCGCGTTTGCCTTCGATCGATTCGATCATCGCCGACTCTTCGCCGCAGATGTAGGCGCCAGCGCCGCGGCGCAGGATCACCTCGGGCATGCCCGGGTACGGCGGCGCCGCGCGCAGCTTGGCGAGTTCGGCTTCGAGCATCACGCGGCAGCCGTGGTACTCGTCGCGCAGGTAGATGTAGATCTTCGCGATGCCGACCGCCCAGGCCGCGATCAGCATGCCTTCCAGGAAACGGTGCGGGTCGCGTTCGAGATAGAAGCGATCCTTGAAGGTGCCGGGCTCGCCTTCGTCGATGTTCACCGCCATCAGCCGCGGCGCGCTTTCGTTGCGCACGATGCGCCATTTGCGCCCAGCCGGAAAACCCGCGCCGCCGAGTCCGCGCAGGCCCGAATCTTCCATCGTCTTGATGACGGACTCGACCTCGTGCTCGCCGCCGATACATTGCTTGAGCAGGCGGTAGCCCCCCTGCGCTTCGTACGCGGCGCGGTCGATGAAGCCGCTGGGCGTGTGCGTGGTGACTGCCGCCTCGACTTTGGCATGCACACTTTCGCAACTTGCCTGCGGCACCGGGTGCTGGCCCACCGCCACGGCGGGCGCCTGTTCGCAACGGCCGATGCAGGGTGCAGCGATCACGCGAACGTCCTTGCCGAGGATCGCCGGCAACTTCGCCAGCAACTCCTGCGCACCGGCCATCTCGCACGACAGGCCGTCGCAGACCCGCACCGTCAGCGCCGCTGGCACGGCGTCGCCTTCCTTGACCACGTCGAAGTGGTGATAGAAGGTTGCGACTTCATAGACCTCGGTCTGCGCCAGGCCCATTTCGCGTGCCAGCGCCGCCAGGTGGCGCGCACTGAGGTGGCCGAAGCGGTCTTGCAAGCGGTGCAGGTGCTCGATCAACAGGTCGTGCGCGCGCGACGCCGTGCCGAGCAGCGCCCGCACCTCTTCGAGTGCGGCAGCATCAACGACGCGTCCCTTCGGCGCCTCGCGCTTGCGCTTTCGGCTTGCCCCTTCAGCAACGATGGGAATCGTTCGAGCATTCATCGGAGCATTCCCATCAGACGGCGCCTTCGCTGCGCAACTGTTCTACTTCTGCAGCAGAAAAGCCCAACTGTGCCAACACTTGATCAGTGTGTTCGCCCAGCAGCGGCGAGCGCATGACCTCGGTCGGGCTGTCGGACAGCTTGATCGGGTTGCCGACGCTCAGGTACTTGCCGCGCGTCGGGTGATCGACCTCGACGATGGTGCCGCTGGCCCGCAGCGCGGGTTCGTTGGCGATTTCCTTCATCGACAGGATGGGGCCGCACGGGATGTCGTACCGGTTCAGGATGTCCATCGCCTCGTACTTGGTCTTGGTCATGGTCCAGCGCTCGATGCGACGAAGATCGGCTTCAAATGCAAGAGGCGCGCCCGCGGCGTGGCGTAGGCCTCGTCGTCGATCCAGTCGGGCTCGCCGATGACCTTGCACACGGCGGGCCAGACGGCGGCCTGGGTGATG
>JANMHY010000772.1:0-2418 GCA_031375525.1 Burkholderiales bacterium | reverse complement strand
CAGCGCCGAGCAGCGCTGCCCCGCCGAGCGGAAGGCGCTTTGCACCACCGCGTCGGTCACCTGCTCGGGCAGCGCGCTGCTGTCGACCACCATCGCGTTGATGCCGCCGGTCTCGGCGATCAGCGGCACCATCGCGCCGTCTTTGGCGGCGAGCGTGCGGTTGATGATCTTGGCGACCGCGGTGGAGCCGGTGAAGCACACACCCGCGGTGCGCGGGTCGGAGACGAGTGCCGCGCCAACCGTTTCGCCGGGGCCGTGCAACAGCACGAGGGCGTCGCTCGGCACGCCGGCAGCCAGCAGCAGCTCGACCAGGCGCTGCGCGACGAAGGGCGTTTGCTCCGCGGGCTTGGCGGCGACGCTGTTGCCGGCAGCGAGCGCAGCGGCGACCTGGCCGCCGAAGATCGCCAGCGGAAAGTTCCACGGGCTGATGCAGACGAAAACGCCGCGGCCTTGCGGCTTGTGCTGCTCGGCCTGATTCGCGTAGTAGCGCAGGAAGTCCACGGCCTCGCGCACTTCGGCCACGCAGTCGCCGAGCGTCTTGTGCGCTTCCTTGACGAGCAGGCCGCAGAACTCGGGCAGGCGCGCGTCGAGCGCATCGGCGGCGTGGCGCAGGATCGCGGCGCGCTGCGGCGGCGGTGTCGCGTTCCACGGCGCGAAGCCTTGCGACAAACGCTGCATCACCGCGCTCACGTCGGCGGCGCTGGCCTCGGGCACGGCGGCGACGTGCGCAGCGGCAATCGCCGCGTCGAGCGGGGTGCGCTCTTGCAGGCAGGCCAGATCGGCGCCGGTCGAGTTCGGCCGCGTGTCGTGCTGCACGGCGTACAGCTCGCGTGGCAGCGGCAAGGCTTGTGTGGCGATGCGCGACAACGGCGAAGCCAGCAATTGCTCTGGCGGCACGTCGTCATCGGCCAGTTGGTGCACGAACGACGAGTTCGCGCCGTTCTCGAGCAGGCGGCGCACGAGGTAAGCCAGCAGATCGCGGTGCTCTCCGACCGGCGCGTAGATGCGCAGCGGCAACTTCGGGTTCGACGCCAGCACTTCGCGGAATACGCCTTCGCCCATGCCGTGCAGCCGCTGGAATTCGTAGCGAGCGTTCGCTGCTGCGGCCATCTGCGCGATCGCGGCAACGGTCGCTGCGTTGTGGCTCGCGAACTGCGGGTAGATCACGTCGGCATGGCCGATCAGCGCGCACGCGCAGGCCAGGTACGCGATGTCGGTGTGCTGCTTGTGCGTGAACACCGGGTAGCCGGCCAGGCCCTGCTCCTGCGCGCGCTTGATCTCGCCATCCCAGTACGCGCCTTTGACCAGGCGCACCATGAACTGCAAGCCATGCGCGCGGGCGATGCGCGCCACTTCACCCACGACTTCGAGCGCGCGCGTCTGATACGCCTGGATCGCCAGGCCGAAACCGCGCCAGCGCGGATGCTCCTGCGCAATGCGTACGGCCAGCTGCTCGAAGACATCGAGCGAGAGTTCGAGCCGGTCGCTCTCTTCGGCGTCGATCGTCAAGTTCATATCGGCGCGCGCTGCCGCGTCGATCAGCGCCCAGACGCGCGGCAGGAGTTCGGCAAAGACGCGTTCACGCTGCGCGTCTTCGTAGCGCGAGAACAGCGCCGAGAGCTTGATCGAAATGCCGTCGGTGTGCTCGGGACCGTCGCCGCGCGGGCCCTTGGCGATCGCGGCAATCGCGTTCTGGTACGACGCCAGATAACGCTGCGCGTCGCGCTCGGTGCGTGCGCCTTCGCCGAGCATGTCGTAGGAAAAGCGCAGCGTCGGCTGCGAACGTCGCGCCGATTGCGCCTCGCTCATCGCCTCGCCGATGTGGCGGCCGAGCACGAACTGGCGGCCGAGCAACTGGATCGCGCGCACCGTCGCCGCAACGACGGTCTTGCTGCCCAGGCGCGACAACAAACCACCGCCGGCTTCTTCATGCGGCAGGAAATTCTTCGACAGCGCGATCGCCGTGCTCGACAGGCTGGCCAGCATGCGGTGCGGGCCGCCTTCCGGGGCCTCGCTGAAATCGGCGCGGCCGAGCTGGTCGGCGGTGAGTGCGATTGCGGTCTGCGCATCGGGCACGCGCAGCAGCGCCTCGGCCAGCCGCATCAACGCCAGCCCCTCGGCGCTGGTGATCGGGTACTCGCGCAGCAGCGACTCCATCGCCCAGAACGGCGCCGGCGACGAGCGCACACCCTCGACCCAGGGCGTGGCGGTGGTCATCACCGTGGACCAGTCGAGCCCCGTCATCGCCGCCAGCAACGCGTCGATGACGGCCGCTTCGTCGCGGTACGGGTAGGGCAGGCGGGGCGCGGTCATGGTTCACCTCGGTGGCAGTGCGATCGCAAGCGTAGCGTTCAAGGCGCTGAATGTTGTTCTGTCGTGAGGACTGTTCATGGTGAAGAATGCGGTCATGGCCACCGA
>JANMHY010000771.1:0-9226 GCA_031375525.1 Burkholderiales bacterium | reverse complement strand
GCATCGCCGAAGCGGCGTGCCAGCTCTTCGCCGAACAAGTCTTCGTAGCAGATGTTGGGTCCGATGCGCTGGCCCGCGAAAGCAAACGACGGCGGCACCTTCGGCCCGCGCGCAAAGTCGCCGAGCGGGATGTTCATCATGTCGGTGAACCAGTGAAAGCCCGGCGGGATGAACTCGCCGAACGGCACGAGGTGCTGTTTGTCGTAGCGGTAGAAGGGCTGCGGCGCGTCCTTGGACAAACCGGCCAACGAGTTCGTGTAGCCGCTGTCGTAGTCGCCCAGCGGCAGGCCGATCAGCGCGCCGCGATCGCTGGCACGAAACGGCGCAGCAAGACGCTGCCAAGCGTCGTCACCCAACTGCTCGGGCAGCAAGGGGATCGCGGTTTCCGGTGCGACGACGAGCGGCCCGGGCGCGCTGGCCAACGTCTTCTCGAGCCACTCCAGCGTCTCGGGCAAATACTGCGGCACGAACTTTTCATTCTGCGGCACGTTGGTCTGCACCAGCGTCACGCCGATGCGGCCGGCGCTCGTCGTGAAGTCGCGCTGCAGCAGCAGCGGCGAGGCGACAACGAGCGCGGCGACGGCGACCGCAGCGATCAGTTGGCGTTGGACGTTTATGCAAAACGCCAACAGCGCCGAGAGGGTGGCGACAACGAAGCCGATGCCATACACGCCCATCCACGCCGCGGCCGACGCCAGCGGCGCATCGACCTGCCCATAACCCGTGGCCACCCACGGAAAGCCGGTGAAGAGCAGGCCACGCGTCAACTCGGCGGCCAGCCAGCAAGCACCGAACAGCAGCGCGTCGGACAGTGCCTGGCCGCGCCGCAGGCGCGCCACGAGCGCCATCGCGGCGGCCAGAAACAGCCCGAGCGCGCTGGCGAGCGCGAACACGGCCAGCACCGCCAGCGGCGCCGGCAGCCCGCCGTAGCGGTGCATGCTGATGTAGAGCCACCAGGTGCCGGCCGCGAGCCACGCCGTGCCGAAGGTCCAGCCGAGCAGCGCCGCACGCCGCGTGCTGACGCGCGACACGCCCCAGGCGAGCAAACCGATGCAGGCGAACTGCAGCCACCAGGCACTGGTGTGCACGAAGCTGAGGCTGAAGATGGCGCCGAGCGCGGCCGCGATGGCGGCGTCGAACAAGACGGCCCGCGCGCGACCAGCGCGCATCAGCCGGCGGTCCTGCCGTCAGTCGGCATCGTCCGACAGATCGCCCGGTTGCGAGTTCGAAGCCAAGCGCGAGACGCGGAACCAGCGCACCGCGCCGCCGCGCGTCAGCATCACGGAGAAGCGCAGGCCGCCGCTGTCCACCGCTTCGCCGCGGCGCGGCACGCGGCCGAACTCGTGGGCGACCAGGCCGCCGATGGTGTCGAACTCGGCTTCGGAAAAACTGGTGCCGAAGGCCTCGTTGACCGAGGCGATCGGCGCGTCGCCGGCGACGCGGTGCGTGCCGTCGGCCAGCGTATAGACGCTGTTGTCGTGGTCGGCTTCGTCGAACTCGTCTTCGATCTCGCCGACGATTTCTTCGAGCACGTCTTCGATCGTGATCAGCCCGGCGGTGTTGCCGAACTCGTCGATGACGATCGCCAGATGGTTGCGGTTGCTGCGGAAGTCGCGCAGCAGCTCGTTCAGGCGCTTGCTCTCGGGCACGAACACCGCCGGCCGCAGCAACGTGCGCAGGTTGAGCTCGGGCGCGCGTTGCAGCTTGAGCAAGTCCTTGGCCAGCAGGATGCCGATCATGTTGTCGCGCTTGCCTTCATAGACCGGGAAGCGCGAGTGGCCGGTGTCGATGATCACTTCGAGCAGCTCGTCGTACGGCGCGTCGATGTCGAGCAGGTCCATGCGCGGCGCGGCCACCATGACGTCGCCGGCCGTCATGTCGGCCATGCGGATCACGCCTTCCAACATCGAGCGGCTCTCGGGGTCGATCAGCTCGCGCTGCTCGGCGTCGGCCAGGGTCTCGATCAGCTCGTCCCTGCTGTCGGGGCCGGGGGCGATGAATTCCACCAGACGCTCGAAGAAGCTGCGCTTTTCGGCGGCTGGGGTGCGAGAAGGGTGTGGGTCGGACACTGCGGCGGTGTCGGATAAGGCGAAGCGGTGAGAATACCCGACCTTGTTTTGCCAGCAGTAGGCTTCATCTGCGGCCCTCAACCGAACAGCGGACCACGCCATGTCTCAAGGTCTCATCCCCGCCACCATCCTCACCGGCTTCCTGGGCTCGGGCAAAACCACGCTGTTGAAGCGCGTGCTCTCCGAGGACCACGGCAAGAAGATCGCCGTCATCGAAAACGAGTTCGGCGAGGAAAACATCGACAACGAGATCCTGGTCGATGACGCCGGCAAGGAGCAGATCCTGCAACTCTCCAACGGCTGCGTCTGCTGCACGATCCGCGAAGACCTGCGGGCCACGCTGACCATGCTGGCGGAAAAGAAGCGAAAGGGCGAACTCGACTTCGATCGTGTCGTCATCGAAACCACCGGCCTGGCCGACCCCGGCCCCGTGGCGCAGACCTTCTTCATGGACGACGAGATCGCCGAGAGCTACCTGCTCGATTCGATCCTGACGCTGGTCGATGCCAAGCATGCCGACGGCCAGCTCGACACGCGCCAGGAAGCGCGCCGCCAGATCGGCTTTGCCGACCAGATCTTCATCAGCAAGACCGACATCGCCGACGCGGCCACGGTGGACAAGCTGATCCATCGCATCAAGCACATGAACCCGCGCGCGCCGCAGCGCAAGGTGCACTTCGGCGAGGTGCCGATCGCGGAGGTGTTCGACCTGCGCGGCTTCAACTTGAACGCCAAGCTGGAGATCGACCCCGAGTTCTTGAGCGACGACGGCCATGCGCATCATGACCATGACCATGGCCACGAGCACCACGATCACGACGGAGATCATGGCGACCACCCGCATCACCACGCGCACGACGACGACGTGAAGTCCTTCGTCTTCCGCTCCGACAAGGCCTTCAACCCGGCCAAGCTCGAAGACTTTCTCGGTGCGATCGTGCAGGTCTATGGCCCGAAGATGCTGCGCTACAAGGGCGTGCTCAATATGAAGGGCAGCGAGCGCAAGGTCATCTTTCAGGGCGTGCACCAGCTGATGGGCAGCGACCTCGGCCCGAAGTGGGGCCCAAGTGAAAAGAAGCAGAGCAAGATGGTGTTCATCGGCATCGACTTGCCCAAGGACATCCTGTTGCAGGGCCTGGAGCAATGCCTGGTTTGATCTGACGCCGCTCGCGCCGCCGCCGCGGCAGCGACGCGATATTGGCTCTGTTGGTCACTTCATCACGTCGCTACAATCCGCGCGCCTCAGATTCCCGCTCCAGGGTGCGCCATGCGCTCGGGCAGCGGGTATAAAGCCCGATCGAGGAGATGACAGTGACCAAGTCCCCGGCCAAGCGCGCAGCCCCCGCCAAGAAGTCGGCGGGCAAAGCCAGTGCAGCCCCGCGCAAGGCCCCAGCAAAAAAAGCGGCCAAGCCGGTCGCCAAGGCGGCCAAGAAACCCGCGGCCAAACCTGTAGCCAAGGCGGCCAAAAAGCCGGTCGCCAAGCCGGTCGCCAAGCCGGTCGCCAAGCCGGTCGCCAAGGCCGCGGCCAAAGGCGCGGGTCGCCCGGCCCAGAAGCCCGCTGCCAAGCCGGCCGCCCCGGCGGCCAAACCTGCAGCGAATAAATCCGCCGCTCACGCTCCCAACACTGCACCTGTGACCAAAACCCATCCTGCCAGCGACGTCAAACCCGCAGCCAAGGCCCCGGCCAAGGCAGCCTCAGCAAAGACCGGTGGCGGCCAGCCCGTTCTGAACCAGCCGCCGCCGCGCGCGCCGACCCGCACCGTGCGCAGCAATTTCCACGTTTCGGTGCCGGTGCCGGATCCGGTGCAGGTCAGCCGCTTTGCCGACCGCTTTGCGCCGACGCGGCCGCCGGCGCGACAGGTTGCCGTGGACGCGCCGGTGCGCCCGCCGGTCAAGTTCGACCCGAAGCTCGTCAACGCCTGGAAGGGCAAGGCCGGGCGCGACCTGACCGAGCCCGAGCTGCTGGCGATGCCCGAAGCCGAGTACATGAACGAAAAGCAGCTCGAGTTCTTCCGCGTGCGCCTGACGGCGTTGAAGGACGACCTGCTGTCCAACGCTGGCGAGACCACCGAACACCTGCGCGAAGACACGTCGATCGTGCCCGACCCGGCCGACCGGGCGACCATCGAGGAAGAGCATGCACTCGAGCTGCGCACGCGCGACCGCGAGCGCAAGCTGCTGAAGAAGATCTCGCAGTCGCTGGGCCGCATCGAGGCCGGCGACTACGGCTACTGCGACGAAACCGGCGAGCCGATCGGCCTGGCGCGTCTGATGGCGCGGCCGACGGCCACGCTGTCTTTGGAAGCGCAGCAGCGCCGAGAAATGAAACAGAAAATGTTCGGCGATTGACTGCCTCTGGTCTAATGTTTGCTTCGATTTGCAGCACGTGCCGGCCCTGAGATCTACATGAGCGAAACCCCCCCGAAAGACGGCGAGAGCTTCTTCCGCAAGGTGGTGCGTTTCGTGGCCAATCCGGCCACCGACTGGGCCGACCTGAATTCGCGCCAGGACGGCGACGGCCGCGAGCTCGACCTCGAAAAGTCGGAGTTGAAGGCGATGATCGAGCGCAAGAAGCGCAACGACTTCGTCCGCAAGCGCGAGTTCGACATGCTGCGCAAGGTGCGCCGCGAAGGCCTGTCGCCGGAACAACTGGCGGCGATGGCCGGCACCTCGCGCATCGACTCCGAATCGAAGGGCGAGGGCAACCCGCTGCGCCAGAACGACAGCGCGGTCAAAGCCAAGATCGACGAGATCGAGCAGCAGATGGTCGGCGACATGGGCCATTCGCCGACGCCCGCGCAGGTGCGCCGTGCCCCCGCGCCGGCCGCCGACGCCGTGCCCACCGAGCGCCAGGTCTTCAGCCAGACGACGACACGCCCCGGCGTGATGGCGCCCAGCGGCGACGAGGTCAGCTTGAAGGCGCCGCTGAACTTTTCGCCTTCCGACAGCGTCGCGCCGCGAGCACCTGCCGCCGCGCGACCGGCGCCTGCGCCTGTCGCAGCGGCCAAGCCGGCGGCGTCGCGTGGCGGCGTGTCCGTGTCCCTGGGCGGACTGCAAGGCCAGGCCGCCAGCGACTTCGCCAGCCCGTTTGCCGTCGAGGTCAGCGAGGTTGTGCACGACCCCGAACTCGACGAGCCGGTGATCGCTTTTGCCAACGCCGACTTCGAGACCTGCGAGCAGACCTTGTCGTCGCTGACCCGCATCGGTGGCGCGCGCGCTCAGCACGCCGAAACCTGGCTGGTGCTGTTCGATCTGTACCGCGCCACCGGCCAGCAGCCCAAGTTCGAAAGCCTGGCCCTGGACTACGCGCAGCAGTTCGGCTGGTCGGCGCCGCAGTGGTTCTCGCTGCCCAAGCTGGTCGCGGAGTCGGCGAGCCAGGACAAGCCGGCCCAGCAACGATCGGCCGGCGAGATCGGCTGGATCTGTCCCGAGACACTCGACATCGACGCCGTGGCGCGGCTGCGTTCGACGACGCTGCAACTGCCGCTGCCGTGGGTCTTCGACTGGAGCGCGCTGCGCACGATCGACCCGGAAGCGGCCACGCACCTGTCGGACCTGTTCCGCCTCTGGTCGGGCGACACGCTCGACATGCGCTGGCTGTCCGGCGACAACTTCCTGGCCGTGCTGTCCGATGCCGCGCCCACCGGCGTGCGCGACGCCGACCCGGCCTACTGGGTGTTGCGCCTGGACGCGCTGCGCATGGCCAACCGGCCGGATCAGTTCGACGAAGCCGCGATCGACTACTGCGTGACGTATGAAGTCTCGCCGCCGTCGTGGGAGCGCGTGCGATGCCAGGTGCGCATCGGCGGCACGGGCCTGTCCACGCAGTCGCCACCGCTGTCGCAAGTCAGCGACGTGGCGACGAGCTTCATCGAGTCCGGCGTCGATGACGCGCCGGGGCAGGTTGAGATGGCCACGGTCGAGCTGTCGGGTCAGCTCGTCGGCGACATCGGCGCCACGCTCCTGCAGTTGAACGGGCAGCTCGGCTCGGCGGCGATGGTCAACGTGGCTTGCAACAAACTGATCCGCGTCGATTTTGTTGCCGCCGGCGATCTGCTGAACTGGGTGCTGGCCAAGCGCGGCGAGAACCGCAGCGTCACCTTTGCCGACGCGCACCGCCTGGTGGCGCTGTTCTTCGGTGCGATGGGCATCAACGAGAACGCCAAGGTGCAGATCAGGAACATCTGACGGCTTGAACTCTGGCCGCACGGGCCCCAAGCTGGAGTCTTCATGGAACCGATATTTCACGGCACCACGATTCTTTCGGTGCGCCGCGACGGCATCGTCGCGCTCGGCGGCGACGGCCAGGTCACGCTCGGCAACATCATCGTCAAGGCGACGGCGCGCAAGGTGCGCAAGTTGCACCACGAGCGCGTGCTGGCCGGTTTTGCCGGCGCCACGGCCGATGCCTTCACGCTTTTCGAACGCTTCGAGGCCAAGCTCGAAAAGCACCAGGGTCATTTGCTGCGCGCCGCGGTCGAGCTGACGAAAGATTGGCGCACCGACCGCGTGCTGCGCCGCCTCGAAGCGATGCTGGCTGTCGCCGACAAAGTGCATTCGCTGATCGTCACCGGCAACGGCGACGTGCTCGAGCCAGAACTCGGCATCGTCTCGATCGGCTCGGGCGGCGCCTATGCGCAAGCCGCGGCGCGGGCCTTGCTCGAACACAGCACATTGACGGCGCCCGAGATCGTCAAACAATCATTGCAGATCGCCGGCGAGCTGTGCATCTACACGAACGACCAGCACACGATCGAGGTTCTAGAGTGAGTTCAATGACCCCGAAAGAGATCGTGTCGGAGTTGGACCGCCACATCGTCGGCCAGGCCGATGCCAAACGCGCCGTCGCCATCGCGCTGCGCAACCGCTGGCGGCGCCAGCAGGTCGATGAAAAACTGCGCGGCGAGATCACGCCGAAGAACATCCTGATGATCGGCCCGACCGGCGTCGGCAAGACCGAGATCGCGCGCCGCCTGGCCAAGCTCGCCGACGCGCCGTTCATCAAGGTCGAGGCGACCAAGTTCACCGAGGTCGGCTACGTCGGCAAGGATGTCGATTCGATCATCCGCGACCTGGTCGATGCGGCGGTCAAGCAGGAGCGCGAACAGCAGATGCGCACGCGCCGCCGCCAGGCGCAGGACGCGGCCGAAGACCGCATCCTCGACATCTTGGTGGCGCCGGCTCGAACGGGGTTGGCCGAAGACGCGCCCAGCGCCGACAACACCGCGCGCCAGGTGATGCGCAAGCGCCTGCGCGAAGGCACGCTCGACGACAAGGTGGTCGATGTCGATCTCGATGCGCCGCGCCAGGCGCTCGAAGTGCTCGGCCCGCAGGGCATGGAAGAGATGGCCGAGCAGTTGAAGGGCCTGTTCTCGCAGATGGGCGGCGGCAAGAAGAAAACGCGCAAGCTGTCGATCGGCGAAGCGATGAAACTGCTCAGCGACGAAGAAGCGGGCAAGCTCGTCAATGAAGACGAGATTCGTGCGTCTGCGCTGGCCAACGCCGAAGGCAACGGCATCGTCTTCATCGACGAGATCGACAAGGTGGCCACGCGCGGCGAGACCAGCGGCGCCGATGTCAGCCGCCAGGGCGTGCAGCGCGACCTGCTGCCGCTGGTCGAGGGCACGACGGTCAGCACCAAGTACGGCCCGGTGAAGACCGACCACATCCTCTTCATCGCCTCGGGTGCGTTTCACTTCGCCAAGCCGAGCGATCTGATCCCCGAGCTGCAAGGCCGCTTGCCGATCCGCGTCGAGCTGGCGTCGCTGACGGTGGATGATTTCGAAGCCATCCTGAAGTGCACGCAGGCCCGTCTGGTCAAGCAATACCAGGCGCTGCTGGCCACCGAAGGCGTGACGCTGGAGTTGAACGACGGTGCGATCCGCCGGATTGCGCAGATCGCGTTCGAGGTCAACGAGCGCACCGAGAACATCGGCGCGCGGCGATTGGCCACGGTGATGGAGCGGCTGCTCGAAGAGATCAGCTTCGACGCGCCGGAGCGCGGCGGCAGCACGGTGGCGATCGACGCGGCGCAGGTGGACGCGAAGCTCGCGGCGCTGGCCGCCAATGAAGACCTGTCGCGCTATGTTCTGTGAGCCCCTCGCCCGCTGCGCGGGCACTCCCCCGAGGGGAGGGCGCGGGCCGGACGCTTGGGAGCGGCCCGGCGCTGGCCCGCGCGCCGCGCTGAATTTCAGAGCAGGTCGCCGAAGCCCGTGGTGCGCTCTTCTTGCAGCGCCAGCAAGCCATCGAAGATCAACGAGTCGATCGTCTCGAACGCGAGTTCAGTGATCGGCGCCATCTTCACGGCCGCGCCGCCGGTCATCAGGCACAACGGTTCGGCACCGCCGCTGCGTTGCACGAGCCGCCGGTGAATGCGCTCGATGGCGCCGGCAAGTCCGTGCGCGCCGCCGCTCATCAGCGCAGCGCTGGTGTTGGTCGGGAAAGCGACGTCCGCGCCGGTCGCCACGCGCGGGCCGGCGGTGCCTTGTTCGAGCGCGCGCAGCATCAGGCCGAAGCCGGGCAGGATCAGGCCGCCGATGAAGTGGCCTTCGGCGTCGAGTGAATCGACCGTGACCGCGGTGCCGACCATCACCACCAGCGCCGGCCGCGGCGTGCCACTGCGTTGCAGCGCGTGCCAGCGCGCGCCAGCCAGCGCCGCCCAGCGGTCGGCGCCCAGGCGCGTCGGGTGGTCGTAGCCGTTGGTCACGCCGGCGGCCTGCGCGCCGGGCACGATCCAGCGCGGCTCGATGTCCCACAGCTCCAACTGCTCTTCGACACGCCGCCGCACCGCGTCGCCGGCAACGTTGCTGCCGAGCATCGATGTCGGCGCCGGCAGGTCGCGCCAATCGCTGTCGGCCAACTGGTCGATGGTTTCCAGAAAGACCGCGCCGCTGGCCTGCATCGCCGCGCCGGGCTGCGCCACGCCGTACAGCGCCCACTTCAGGCGCGTGTTGCCGATGTCGATGGCCAGGAAAGTCATCGTGCCCGCACGGCCGCCCGAAGGGCACGAACCCCCTCGGGGGGCGCGAACGAAGTGAGCTGGGGGCTCATCGCGCTCCCAGCGGCGCCGGGTAGGTCGTGGCCGGCAGCGTCAGCAGGTGCCGCACATGGCGCAGCGTCTGTGCGGCGATCACGCTGCGGTGCGGCTTGCGCAGGCG
>JANMHY010000738.1:0-12814 GCA_031375525.1 Burkholderiales bacterium | reverse complement strand
GGCGAGGCCTTCCCCGGCATGCACCTGGCCATCAACCCCGGCGGCGCGACGCAGCAACTCATCGGTACCAAGACGAGTGATCCGGCGTTTGGCCTTCCTGCCGTGTGGATCGATGAGCGCCAGCGCGAGCTGGCCCAAATGAGCGGATTTACCGTCGTTGATTGCTCGACCGTTGTCGCCACCCACCTCTCACACTTGATGCAGGTGAATGCGGCCCGACTGCTCGGCCGCGTCGAGACGCAATCGCTCGTGGAGCATGTGACGAAGTTGGCGCCCAAGTTGATCGAAGACGTGATTCCCAAGATGGTCGGCATCGCTACGCTGCAAAAACTGCTGCAGTTGCTGCTCGACGAAGGCGTGCATATCCGCGACGTGCGCTCGATCATCGAGTGCCTCGCCGAGCACCCCGCCGCCGCGAACGACCCGCAGCAATTGGCCGCGCTCGTGCGCATGCACCTGGCGCCGGCGATCGTGCAGCAGATTTATGGGCCCGCCAAAGAACTCGACGTGATCGCGCTCGATCCCGGCCTCGAGCGGCTGGTGACGCAAGCGCTGACCAGCCCGCATGGCGCTGCGCTCGACCCCGGTGTGACTGAGACGCTGACGCGCAGCGCGGCCGACAGCGCGCGGTCGCAGGAAGACATCGGCCTGCCGGCGTGTCTGCTGGTGCCCGACCTGATCCGCGCGCCGATGGCCCGCCTGTTGAAACGCGCCGCGCCGCGCCTGAAGGTGCTCGGCCACAGCGAGATTCCTGAGACCCACTCGATCCGCATCGCTTCGGTGATTGGAGCTTCCGTATGAACAACAACGTCACAAGATTCACCGCACGCACTGCGCGCGACGCCATGACCTTGGTCAAGAAGGCTTTCGGTGACGACGCCGTCGTGCTGTCCACCAAGCCGTCAGCCAACGGCGGTGTCGAGATGCTGGCGATGGGCTCTGAAGGTGTGAGCCACATCGAGAGAGCGGGCAAGAGTGCGCCGGTGGTTCGCGCACCCGCAGCCAAAGAACCGAAGGCCGCGGTGGCCCCGACAACCGCCGACGAAGTCAACCGCGACGTCGAGCAACTCGCGATGAGCACGCTGTCGTTTCAGGACTACGTGCGCGAGCGCATGCTGAAGCGCCGCCAGGCGCAGCGCGATCTGGCGGCGATGGAAGAGCCCGCACCCGCGCCGGTGCAGGCCGCGCCCTCGCGCCCACGCGAACCCTCGCGCCGCCCGATCGACACGCCGGTGCTCGCCGACACGCACCATCAAACCAACGCCGACGCCGCACGCCGCGAGCAGGTCATGATGGCCGAGCTGCGCTCGATGAAGGGCCTGATCGAAGACCGCTTCGGTGCGCTGGCCTTCATGGAGAAGCTGCAGACCAGCCCGCGCCGCGCCGCGCTGACGCAGCGCCTGCTCGACGCCGGCTTCTCGCCGGCGCTCATCCGCAAACTCGCCGAAGGCCTGGAGCCCGACTGCAAAGACGAGAGCACGTGGGCGGCCGGCGTGCTCGAGCGCAACCTGATTGCTGCGGAGCACGAGCCCGCGCTCGAAGACGCCGGCGGCGTGTTCGCACTGATCGGCGCCACCGGCGTCGGCAAGACCACCAGCACGGCCAAGATCGCCGCGGCGTTCGCCACGCAACATGGCAGCGCCAACCTCGGCCTGGTGACGCTCGACGCTTACCGCGTCGGCGCGCAGGAGCAACTGCGCACCTATGGCCGCATCCTCGGCGTGCCGGTGCACACCGCGCACGACCGGGCCTCGCTCGAAGATTTGCTCGACTTGCTCTCGGCGAAAAAGATGGTGCTGATCGACACCGCCGGCATGGGCCAGCGCGACACGCGCACCCGCGAGCTGATGGAGATGCTGTCGCACCGCACGATCCAGAAGCTGCTCGTCGTCAACGCCTCGGCGCAGGGCGAGACGATCGACGACGTGATGGTGTCCTACCGCGCCGCCGCCTGCCGCGGTGTCGTGCTGTCGAAGATCGACGAAGCGGTGAAGCTGGCGCCGGCGCTCGACGCGATCATCCGCCACAAGATGCGCGTTGTCGGTGTGGCCAACGGCCAGCGTGTGCCCGAAGACTGGCACCGCCTGTCCGCGCAAGCGCTGGTGCAGCGCGCGCTGCGCGCCACGGCCAACTCGAGCTGGAAGCTGCAGGCGCAGGAAGTGAACCTGGTGTTCGCCGGTTTCTCCGGCGCGACGCGCACTCCCGCCTCGCCGCTGCACGCTTGATATGAATAACGACTTTCTCGCCGGCGACAGCACGCCGTTGCGTGACCAGGCCGACGGCCTGCGCCGCCTGTTCTCCGGCGCGCGCACGCGCTTCATCGCCGTTGCTGCCAACCCCGACGTGGCCTTTGCCGGCCTCGCGCTCGAGCGGCTGGCCAGCGTCTGCGCGTCGCCTGAACGTAAAGTGCTCGTCGTCGATGCCGCCCGCGGCACGCCGCACGAAATGGCGGCGGTCGATCTGTCGGCCTGCATCGAGCCGCTCGGCGACAACCTGTCCTACCTGGCCGCGTGCGGCCTGCCGGTGCGCCATGTCAACACGCGCGGCTCATGCGAGGCCTTTCTGGATGCGGTCGCTGACGCTGCGCCCGAGGCGGCCGTCGTCATCGTGCATGCCGAAGCCCATGAACTGGGCCGCCTGTTCGCGCGCCGCGCATCGCGGCCGCTGCTGCTGGCGGCCGACCACCCGGCCAGCGTGACCAGCGCCTACGCCAACATGAAGCTGCTCGCGCAGCGCCACGGCCTGATGGCGTTCGATCTCTTGCTCGTCGCCGCCGCGAACTCGCCGCGCACGCCGCGCATTGCCGAACAACTCGCGCTCACCGCCGAGCGTTTTGCCGGCGCTGTGCTGCATGACTGGGCTGCGATCGACCCGGCGGCGCATGGCCTGTCGTCGCAGTATGTGCCGCGCGCGCTGCTGCGTCTGGCGCAAGGTCAACTCGCCGACATGCCGATGCCGCACCTGCATGCCGACATCGCCGCCACGCAGGTGGCGCGATGAAACGCGACGAAGCACTGCCCCTCGAATCCGTTGACCCGAGCCCCACCCCCGGAGCCCCTGCCATGTACACCGCCACCGGCCGCCCCGACACCAGCGCCACCGTCTCGGCCGCGCAAGTCAACGCGGCACTCAAGCAATACACGCCGCTGGTGCGCCGCCTGGCGCACCAGATGATCGCCAAGCTGCCGGCCAACGTGCAGATCGACGACATGATCCAAGTCGGCATGATCGGCCTGCACGATGCGATGAGCCGCTTCGACGCTGCGCAGGGCGTGCAGTTCGAAACCTTTGCCACGCAACGCATCCGCGGCGCCATGCTCGACGATCTGCGCAGCGGCGACTGGATGAGCCGCGGCGACCGCAAGCAGCAGCGCCAGATCGAAGCCGCGGTGCACAAGCTGGAGCAACAGTACGGCCGCGCGCCGGCCGAGAGCGAGATTGCGAAAGAAATGGGTTTGTCGCTCGGCGACTACCAGGACGTGCTGACCAAGGTCCGCGGCACGCAGCTCGTCTATCTGGAAGACATGACCGGCGACGACGGCGACCAGGCTTTCCTCGACCGCCATGTCGCCGACGCCGCCTCCGACCCGCTGGCGATGTTGAACGACCAGCGCATGCGCGAAGCGCTGGTCGATGCCATCAAGCTGCTGCCCGAGCGCGAGCAGTACGTGATGAGCATGTACTACGAGCACGACATGAACTTGAAGGAGATTGCGGCTGTGCTCAAGGTCACCGAGTCGCGCGTCTGCCAGTTGCACAGCCAGAGCATCGCGCGCCTGCGGTCGAAGCTGCGGGCTTGGTAGTGGCCCGTCTGCGCTGATCCTTCGACAGGTGCGTGGCGGTTTGGGGTGGCGGTCTATCGCCGCAACTCACGCCGCGACAGCCTTGGTCTTCGCTGACCGCGTTCTGCCCCGAGGTGTGGCCAACTCTTCGCGCACCACCAGTCGCACCGCATCGATCACAGAGCGCTGCTGGATGTAGGCCAGCAGCGCGTCATTCATCAGCGTTTGGTAGCTGCCGCTGCCCGCGCGCTCGACCTGAGCGCGAAAGTGGTCAATGACGGCGTTGTCGATACGGATCGAGATCTTCGTTTTCCCCGGCTCGGGCGCGATCACCGGCCCGCGTCGGGCCTTTGAGAAGTCGATCACGCGAAGGGGTTCAGCGGCGGCCTTTTTCATATTGAGTCCTTTGCGGCCTGCTGGCCTTCCACGAAGAGATGAGGCGGTAAGTGTCGGGCTCGCGGTGCGTGTAAACGATGACGAGCAAAGCGCCGGTGGCACTCATGCCCAGCGACACGAATCGCTGCTCGCTCACGGCATCAGGATCCTCGCGCGTCAGCGCGAAATCATCGTTGAGAACGGTCGCTGCTTCCGCAAAAGAAACACTGTGGCGGCGTTGGTTGGCTTCGGCTTTGGCGCGATCCCATTCGATCCTCATAGCGTCATTGTATGGACAAATGTCATCCCTGTCGAGTCCGGCGCCGCCGCATACAGCAGCGAATCGTCTTCATGCCCGGCCACGCGCAGCCGCCGCTCGAAGCGCATGCCGATGGCGTCCAGCACCTTGCCCGACGCCGCGTTGTCCACGCTCGTGATGGCGACGATGCGCTTCAAGCCGAAGCGCTCGAAGCCGCAGGCCAGCCACGCCGCCGCCGCTTCGCGCGCATAACCCTGGCCGCGGTACGCAGGCAGGAAGGCGTAGCCGAGGTCCACGTCGTCGAGACCCTCACGGCGGATCAGCCCGCACATGCCGATCAACGTGCCGTCGCTGCTGCGCTCCACCGCGCCGAGCGCGAAGCCGTGCTGTGCTGCATGCGCGATCGCACCTTTGCGCAAATACTCGCGCGCGTCGTCTTGCGTGCGCACCTTGCGGTCGCCGATGTGGCGCAACCACCCGGCGTCATTGAGCAACTCGACGATGAAGGCTGCGTCGTCGGGCGTGAACGGGCGCAGCGTCAGGCGGGCTGTGACCAGCGGCGTCATCGAAGGATTCGCAGCACTTCCGCCGTGAGCCGGTCGAGGTTCTGTTCGTTGGCCGGCGTCACGAAGTGCGCAATGCGCTGCTTCTCTGCCGCCGTGTCGAACACCTGCCGCCAGCCGACACGCGTGCGCGCGCCGTCCGCGGCCAACGTGATCGTCATCAGGAAGTGATGCGTGGCCGACAGGTGCTCGAGCACGATCCGCTCGGGCGCCACGATGTCGGTGAACAGGTTCTCGTTCGGATAGTCCGTGCCGTCGGGCCCATGCAGCACGAAGCGCCAGGCGCCGCCCGGGCGGAACTCGAAGACGTGGAAGGTGCTGGTGAAGCCGTTGGGCCCCCACCAGCGCGTCAGACGTGCCGGGTCGGCGATGACGGCGAAGACCTGCTCGCGCGATGCATCGATCAGGCGCGAATGCACGAACTCGCGGTCGGGCGTGGAAGCAGCGTTGTCGCTGGTCATGTTGGGCTGACTCCTCGTGATCGTCATGCATCCGGCGGTCCCTTGAGTTCGACGAAGCAACGGGTCGTCACTGTGGTCTGCATCGCCAACGGGTTCATGACGGTACACCAAGCAATGTTCAGCCTGCGATCCCAACGGTGAGGCTCGCCGTATTGCAACCGGGGACGATGCCCGGCAGCGCCAGCGCGTTGGCGCCGTTCGAGCCGTCGCCGGGGTGGGCGCCTGCGGTCTCTTCGGGGATCGCCGAGCAGGCTGCGTTGCTGGTGCCGCCGGTGCCGCCGGTCGATGTCGCCGTCGTGGCGGCCGATCGTTCTGCCGTTGTGCGCGGCCTCAGGCGCCGATCGCGCCCGTCGTGTTCGCGCGGGCGCGTGCGCCATCGGCGGCGTAAGCGGGCGCCGGCCAGTCCGGCGGCAGCAGCACGTTCATCGCGCGCTCGAGCGCGGCGTTGGCGCGGGCCAGGGTTTCGCGTTGCGCGGCCACCTGGCCGCGGGCGAGGGCCAGGCGGCGGCGCAGCGGCAGCGGCACGCCGTCGGCCTGGCGCGCCGCGGCGGTGAAGCGGTGGATCGCCGACGAGAAGGCGCGTTGCAGCGCCTGCGCCGCGGTCTCGACGGCCAGCGCATCGCGCTCGCGCAACGCGCTGCCGAGCGCGGCCAGGCGGGCCTCGATGGTGGCGACGGCCTCTTCGAGCGGACCGGCGCTGCCGGCGGCGATCGGCGGGTTCATCAATGGCGGCGCATCAGCTCGCGCGAACCGTCGAGCAGCTTGTCGGCGATGGCGCCGGCATTGACTTCGAAGTTGCCGTCGCGGATGGCCTGCGCGATGCGCGCCACCTTCTCGGCATCGAAGTCGGCCGTGTTGCCTTCCGCCGCCAGCAGCGACGCCGCCGCGGAGAGTTCGACCTTGGCGCTGGCTTCCACCGGCGCGGCTCTGTTGTCGCCGCCGGCCGGCGCAGCGCCGTTCTTGCGCGCATCGGCGGCCGGTGCGGCGAGCTTGTGGCTGTTGTCGAGTTGGCCGATCTTCATGATGACGATGCTCCTGGGGCGCCTGGAGGCTTGCCGCTGATGTGCAGAGAACTCAGGGTATCGGAGCCCCGTGTCCTGACTTGAGTACCTTTTTCACGGTTGCCGGATTGAACACGGTTAATTTGGCAACCTCTGCGCTGCGCGCTCCGGAGCGTGAGCGCTTCGCAACGGCCGCGCGCGCTCACAGCGGCACCTCGACCATTCGGTCACCGGCGGCGAGGCCGTTGACGACGCGTCCCGACTCGGTGCGCACGCGCACCGCCTGGCCTTCGAGGCCGGGGTTCAGCGCCTGGCCCTCGCCGTGGATGCGCCAGCCGCTGCCACCGGCAACGATGCGCACGACATCACCAGCGGCGAACCATTGGCGCACGCGCAGGTCGGCGTCGCGCAGCGCGTCGCCCGGCGACAACGGCCGGGCCAGCGTGCGGCCGATGGCGAACTCCGTCATCGTCAGCGCCGCCGACGGCGATGAGGACAAATTCACGGTGGCGGGTTTCAGATCGGCGGCGGTCAGCACCGCGCCGGCGGGCAGCGCCGCCGCGGTGACGAGGCCGGGGCCGAAGACATCGACCGTGATCGGCAGGAAGACGTTCCAGCGCACACCGGCATCGGCGCAACGCAGGCCGATGCGCGCGTGGCCCCAGAGCTTCATGCCCTCGGGCAGGTAGGGCTGCACGCTGGTGCAGGGGGCGAGCTTCAGGCGTGGGTCGAGTTGGCCGACGCGCACCTCGACGCGCAGGCCGGGCGCGGTTTGTCTCGACGCCACGTCAGCCAACGTCTGCACACGCTGCGCCAGCGCGTCGTCGAGGAC
The DNA here is from genome assembly GCA_031375525.1 of Burkholderiales bacterium. Classification (GTDB taxonomy): domain Bacteria; phylum Pseudomonadota; class Gammaproteobacteria; order Burkholderiales; family Burkholderiaceae_C; genus CADEEN01. Next base: position 5,541 of record JANMHY010000738.1, on the reverse strand, counting down.
GGCGGCGCCAGCGCCGAGCGGCGCCAGCGACAACAGCAGCAGAGCAAATGCCTTGTTCACGGATAGCACTGTATGCACGGCCGCGCGCGGCGTGGTTCGGAAAAGCGCCGTCAAACGCGCCTTTATCCGGCTCATGTTTGGCGCCGCCGCCGCCAACAATCGTCGCCATGATCAACCGCCTCACCGACACGCTGAACTTCCAGACCGAAGCCTTGGTGCTGCGCTCGGAGCGCCAGCGTTTGATCGCCAGCAACATCGCCAACGCCGACACGCCGGGCTATGTGGCCAAGGACATGGACTTCGCCGCCGCGCTGCGCCAGGCCACGGGGCAGGCTGCGACGCCGGGGCAGATGAATGCGACGGCCGCGGGGCACATCCAGCCGATGGCTGGCGCACGAAGTGAAGCCGGCCTGCGCTACGCCACCGCGTCGCAAACCAGTCTCGACAGCAACAGCGTCGACATGGACCGCGAGCGCGCGAGCTTTGCCGACAACAGCGTGAAGTACGAAGCCACGCTGCGTTTCATCAATGGCAGCGTGCGCACGATGCTCGATGCCATCAAGGGCCAGTCCAGCTAACTAGGAGAACGCGACCATGTCGATGTTCCAGGTCTTCAACATCTCCGGCAGCGCGGTCTCCGCGCAAAGCCAGCGTTTGAACGTCGTTGCCAGCAACCTCGCCAATGCCGACACGGTGGCCGGGCCCGACGGCAGCGCGTACAAGGCGCGGCAGGTCGTCTTCCAGACCGAGATGATGGGCGCGGTGGGCGCCGCGGGTGTGCGTGTGAGTACCGTCAGCGAGTCCGACGCGGTCGGCCGCCGCGTGCACGACCCGAAGCACCCGTCGGCCGACGCCGAAGGTTATGTCACCTACTCCAACGTCAACGCCGTCGAGGAGATGGTCAACATGATCTCGGCCTCGCGTTCGTACCAGAACAACATCGAGGTCATGAACACCGCAAAAACGCTGCTGCAAAAGACGCTGCAGCTCGGAAGCTGAACATGGCCACTAACATCGATTTCACCTCGCTGAACCGAGCAACATCCAGCAGCAGCAGCGTCAAGACACAGAACGACGCCGGCTCCGAAGACCGCTTTCTCAAACTGCTGGTGGCGCAGATGCAGAACCAGGATCCGCTGAACCCGATGGACAACGCGCAGGTGACGAGCCAGATGGCGCAGATCCAGTCGGTCAATGGCCTGGCCACATTGAACCGCAGCGTCGAAGGCCTGGGCGCGCAGTTTGCGCAGATGAGCGCGCTGCAAGGCGCCAGCCTCGTCGGCCGCGATGTCGTCGTGCCCGGCAACCGCCTCGTCGCCAACGACGAAGACCTGGTGCAGGGCGGCTTCGAGTTGAACGGCCCGGCCGACAGCGTGAAGGTCGAAGTCCTCAATGCCGGCGGCCATGTCATCGACACGATCGAGATCGGTGCGCAATCCGCCGGCCGCCACGGCTTCGAGTGGACACCGCCGGCCGGCGTGGACCCGGCCACCGGCGACACCTTTCGCGTCGTCGCCAGGAACGGCGCCGCCAATGTCGGTTTCACACCGCTGATGCGCGACCGCGTCGACGCGGTGATCGCCGGCGGCGACACATTGACGCTCGAGCTGCGCCACAGCGGCAGCGTCCCCTACGACCAGATCCGCGCCTTCAACTAAAGGACATCACCATGAGCTTCCAGCAAGGCCTGTCGGGCCTCAACGCGACGAGCAAGAACCTCGAGGTCATCGGCAACAACGTCGCCAACGCCAACACCTTCGGCGCCAAGGCCTCGCGCGCCGAGTTCGCCGACATGTACGCCAACGCGTTGAACGGCGCCGGCACGACGCCGGTGGGCATCGGCGTGCAGTTGCAGGCGGTGTCGCAGCAGTTCACGCAGGGCAACATCACGGCGACGCAGAACCCGATGGACCTGGCCATCAACGGCGGCGGCTTCTTTCAGGTCACCGACGGCGCCAACCCGGCGCTGTACTCGCGCAACGGCCAGTTCAAGGTCGATCGCGACGGCTACGTGGTCAACAACGACGGACTGCGCCTGGTCGGCTACCCGGCCGACGCCACCGGCGTCATCCTGCCCGGCAACGCCGCTGCGCTGCGCCTGCCCACCGCCGGCATCGAGCCGCAGGCCACCACCGAGATCGAGATGGAGATGAACCTCGACGCGCGCTCGGCCGTCACCGCGCCGGCGGTCGGCCCGGCGATCGACTTCACCGACCCGACAACCTACAACAGCGCAACGTCGATGACCGTCTTCGACGTGCTCGGCCAGGACGTGGCGGTGACCTACTACTTTCAGAAGGCGGCCACCGACACCTGGAACGTCTTCGTCACCGCCAACGGCACGCCGATCAACGGCACCGCTGCGCTGCCATTGCCCAGCACGACGATCACCTTCCCGCCGAATGGCGGCGCACCGACGGCGCCCGTCGGACCGGTGTCGATCGACATCCCGGCCACGGCCAACGTCAACGGCGCGCAGACGCGGCCGATCCTCGGCGTGCAGCTCGACATCGATGGCGCGCGCCAGTTCGGCTCGCCGTTCGGCGTCACCAACCTGTCGCAGGACGGTTATGCGCCGGGCCAGTTGACCGGTGTGGCCGTCGAGTCCGGTGGCATCCTGATGGCGCGCTACAGCAACGGCCAGAACCGGCCCGCCGGGCAGATCGAGCTGGCGACGTTCCGCAACCCGCAGGGCCTGCAGCCGTTGGGCGGCAACGTCTGGGCGCGCAGCTTCACGTCCGGCGATCCGATCGTCGGCGTGCCCGGCGAAGGCAACCTCGGCGTGCTGCAAAGCGGCGCGCTCGAAGAAAGCAACGTCGATCTCACGGCCGAGCTGGTCAACATGATGACGGCGCAGCGCATTTACCAGGCCAACGCGCAGACGATCAAGACGCAGGACCAGGTGCTGCAGACGCTTGTTCAGCTCCGCTGATCGATAGGAGCACGCCGCGATGGACCGCATGATTTACCTGAGCATGTCCGGCGCCAAGGCGGCGATGCAGCGCCAGGAGGTGTTGGCCAACAACCTGGCCAACGTCTCCACCAACGGCTTTCGCGCCGAGCTCGCTGCGTTTCGTGCCGTGCCGGTGCAAGGCAGCGGTGCGTCGACGCGCGTCTATGCGTTGGAGTCCACGGTCGGCGCGAGCCACGAGCCCGGCACCGTCACACCCACCGGCCGCCCGCTCGATGTGGCGATGAAAGGCAACGCCTGGCTGACCGTGCAAGGCCTCGACGGCACCGAGGCCTACACGCGCGCCGGTGCGTTGGATGTGGACGCGCAGGGCCAGCTCGTCACCAAGAACGGCCTGACCGTGCTCGGCGACGGCGGGCCGATCAACGTGCCGGCGAACAGCGAAGTCAGCATTGCCGGCGACGGCACCGTCAGCGCCAAACGCGCTAACGGCACGTCCTCGACGATCGGCCGCTTGAAGCTGGTCACGCCCGAGAACCCGGCGGCACTGACGCGCAGCGAAGACGGCTTGTTCCGCGCCGCTGCGGGTGACCTGGAGCGCGACGCCAAGGCACGCCTGCAAGACGGCGCGCTCGAAGGCAGCAACGTCAGCGCCGTCGAAACGATGATTGCGATGATTTCCGCCGCGCGCCAGTTCGAGCATCAGATGAAGCTCCTGCAAACCGCCGAGCGTCAGGAGCAGACGGCTGCCAAGCTGCTGTCGCCAAACGGCATGTGATTTGCTCCTTCCCCCTGCAAGGGGGAAGACTGGGATGGGGGTCAAACGCCCCGCACTCGACTCAACTCGCGAGGCCCGAGCCCGCCGCGCCGCCGTCGCTCATGCTGGCGTACCAGAAATCGCGCCGTCGGCGCGGTGCCCTCGGGCCAGCGAACAGCGTGGGTGCTCGGTGCATCAAATATGAAGACCGATACCGCGCAATCGCGCTATCAAGCGTTCGATGACCTCGAGCGCCGCGAAACATACTGACGCAGCACACTGTCCATGCGCGACTGCCACCCCTCGCCGGTGGCCTTGAAGAACGCCAACACCTCAGGGCTGTAGCGCACCGAAACCAATTGCTTTGGGCTGGCCGACCTGGGACGGCCGCGCAGCGCGCGCATCGGCACCATAGCTTTCAACTGCTTGGCCGTCAGCGGCTGGGCATCGGGATCGGCCTTGGCCGCAGCGGCAATCAGCTTGTCTTCCTTGACCGTCGGCATGACGACGGCAGGGCGTTTAGATGATTTCGACATAGTGCGTTACCTCTCGGCGGGTGGCGCGGCGCAGGCTGATGACGCGCCGCGTGTCGCCACGTTCAATAAAAGCCACGAAGTACAGGATCGACGACGCCGGTGCGAGAGCAATCATCCGTAGCTCCTCGTACTCGAAGCGGTCATCGACCCAGACCAGCGCGGCGTCCCAATCGAGTTCCTCGGCCAGCGCCAGTGACACGCCGTGTGCGGCGAGGTTGGCCTTGTCTTTCGCCGGATCGAACTCGATCGACATGATTTAATGTAGCTACAAAAATGTTGTTCGTCAAGCGGCGCTGAAGGTCTTGCTCCCTCTCCCGCAGGGTGGGAGAGGGTTGGGGTGAGGAGCGAGTGTGTGGGAGAGACCTTGCGCTCGAAGTGCCTTGCGAGGCCCGAGGGCCCTGCGACGCCGTCGCTCAAGCCGGAGTCCCAGAAATCGCGCCGTCGCTGCAGCGCCCTCGGGCCAGGAGACGGCGTTGGCGTGTATTGCCTCGCACACCGGTACTGCCAGGCCGAGGTTCCGGAAATAGGCGGCAGCGTTGGACGCCAGCGGGCAGCGCTCCGACGAAGTCGTCCGCCGACAACTCGGTTCACGGCAGTTTTGTTGAGCATGGCGCAAACCAAGACACCAGTTCGCCCTGAGCGTGTCGAAGGGTTCGCGTCGGGCTTCCTTCGACAGGCTCAGGATGATCGGAAATACAGGCTCAGCCCGGACGGAGGACCGTCGCGCATTCGGTAGTCGTCAACGGGCGTGCACGGGCTCGGGGACGGTGAACTTGGTGACAAGCGGATGACCGGTGGCGGGCAGCGGGAAATCTGAGAGGTACAGCCTCGTCGCTCCGCGCAGATTGGCCACGGCCTCTTCGACCGTTTCGCCTTGCGTCGTCGTTCCCGCTTCGGGATTCAAAGCGATGAACCCGCCATCTTCGGCAGGTGTGAGGACAGCGGTGAGTTCCATACGATGGCTCCAAGCAAAGACTGCGGCGATAGTCGTTTGAACTCGTTTGCCGCGCCCCGCGTGTTCACGCAGCCTCGATGCGCACCAGCTTCATGCGACCGGACGCGCCGCTCTTGATCGTCACCGCGGACTTGCGGCACTAAAACCGCTCCGCCACGAGCGCGATCAACTCCTCGTTGGCCTTGTCATCCACCGGCGCCGCCTTGAGCTGCGCCAGCCAAGTGCCGTCCGCGGCCCGTTCGAGGTTTCTGGCCCGTGCGTTGGGCTTGACCTTGATCTGAATCACAAAGGGTTGGGCGACCATGTGCCGGATCTGTCTGACCTCTATTGCGCGCGGCGGAGCGAGCATCGCAGCAAGACGTCAAGCGCCTGCTCGAACTCG